>JAYYQC010000119.1:0-10454 GCA_036128675.1 Myxococcota bacterium
CGACGCAGGACCCGATTACGCCCATCCATCGTCTCTTCCTTCTGACTTAGCAAATGGTAAACGAAATTCGCTTGTTCATCATGATTGGAATTACAAGCATCGCCCCAATGACCATCAACATACCTTTCGATTACCACGCGGACGGGTAGTTGGTGGCTCCTCTGCCGTAAATACCTGTATCGCCTTACGTGGCTGTCCCGAAGATTACGATGAGTGGAGCGATATGGGTATGAAAGACTGGAGCTGGGACCAGTGTCTACCTGCATTTAAGCGTTTAGAATCTGATATGGATTATAAGAATGAATGGCATGGTAATGATGGTCCGATGCCATTACGGCGTCACCCAGTTGAAGAACTTACTCCATGGCAGGCCGCATTTTTAGAGGCCTGTGAAGAGCTAGGCTACGAAAAATGCAGCGACCATAATGATCCCACCACAACAGGTGCGGGCCCTCACGCGATGAATAAGCTCAATGGTCGACGCATTAGTGTCGCCGAAGCTTATTTGACCCCGAGTGTTCGCGCTCGTCCCAACTTGACCATCATGGCTGAGACAACAGCGAGAAGGGTTGTTTTCTACAATCGTCAGGTTGTTGGTATAGAGGTGGAGCGGCATGGCGAAATTGAGACGATTCATTGCCCGAACGTGATTGTGTCGTGCGGCTCCATTGCATCGCCTGGCTTACTTTTACGCTCCGGTATCGGACCTCGTTTAGACCTCGATAATCTGGCGGTGCCCGTTGTTGCGGTCAACGAAGGCGTCGGAAGTCGACTATGGGATCATCCAGGCGCGGCGTTTTTTCTAATGCCGAAAAAGCGTGGACTGGTGAAAAATGATGACCCAATTATTCAAACCGTTTGTCGCTACGACTCGGGTGAAACTGGTTTTCCTAACGACTTACAAATCCAACCCGGCTCGGTAATAACCGCGCCTCGCTTTAATATTCCAATGGTGATGATGATGTGCTGTGTGGAAAAGCCGTTTCGACATGGACGAATCCGCTACACAAGTGCGGACCCTCACGCGAGGCCCGAGATACATTCTCGCCTCCTCGATGATCCCAATGACCGGCGAATGGCGGTAGATGCCCTTTATCGCGGTTACGAGCTCACGCAGAGTAAAGCGATGCGCGACCTAGCCGAACCGGTGGTTCCTACCCGCTTTATACTGAAGTCAAAAGCGAAGACTGATGAAATCATCCGTAAAATCTGTGACTCAGGCTATCATCCATCGGGAACTGTTCCGATGGGGGCCGATGATGATGCGACGGCAGCTCTCGATGGCCGAGGGCGGGTCCGTGGTGTCTCGGGGCTCGCGGTGGCGGACGCTTCCATTTTTCCGACAGTACCATCGGTGAACATTAACATTCCTACGATTATGGTGGGAGAGCGATTCGGTGAATGGGCACGCAATGGAGACCTTTTCGCGGCCTGAGCTAAACGCAACTATCTATCTCAAAATTAAAAAAAGCCGCTCTGAAAGCGGCTTTCTTTGCGCCTAGATAAGGCTATGGCTCTTAGTCGTTCTTGCCGAACCGAACAACGTAACTGGTGGTACCTTCGAAACCGAACGCAACTGAGAACTCGGTACATTTACCGTTTACGCGGTTGCGGTCTGCATTCCGCTCGAAGAATGGAGCAACAAGCATCGCTTCTTCTACAGCGTCGGTTGCGATGAGCTCATCGAGTACATCGCCATGGTTGATAAACCCTCCGAGAAATCCATGGAAGTCACCGTTTTCATCAATATCGAATCGGATTTTACCATCCTTGACGTTCATGACGAAGCTCGCCTCGAGGATATCGATAGGTACTTGGAAATCAATCGGACCGGCTTCGATTGTACCATCGACCAACTTTAGATTTTTGACGACCGATTTAGAGAAGTCCTCATCGACGTAAAAAGTTTGGTCGGGGATGATCAGGTTGTCGCTGCTCAGCATCGGTCGTTGCCTGCCCCGAAATAGATGGAGTGTGACGTTGTCGTCGTTTTGAAAGTCATCGAGTCCTTCAAGTTCAACGAGCATCAGAAAGTCGCCCTGATTGATCGCACCTTGAACAAGGGCTTCGGACGCCTCACCAACCAAGGGCTCAAGGTCGGTCCAGATGCGTGCAAGTTGATTATCGATACCGGTTCGACCTTCGGGGTCGACATAATCATACTCGTAGCAGGTGCTTTCTTCGCCGCTGGTATTGTTTACGCCATCAAGGTCAAAGCCCCATGCTACGCCTTCTTCGACTTCACCGTTGATGATGAAACGGCGCATGACGTTGGCATGCGAGCGCTCCAGCATATAGGCGTCGCCACCGAAGTATTCGTCATACCATTCCGAGTCACCACAGGAGGCTGCAAGAACCGAGAGTCCGAGAATGAGTAAGTTTAGTTTCTTCATGCTTCAATCTCCGCGAGTCCTTTGGTTACGTAGCCTTCGTCCTTACCGTAAGAAGCAACTTGAACACCCAGTGATCGAAGAATCGAGAATGGTACATGCGATGCGTTCTCTTTCGTCTCCGAGCGATAGTGAATACCGGAGTTCAACGTACCGCCCGCGTTTCCGGCCAGAAGGATTGGATATTCATCAATCTGGTGTGTTCTGGCGTACGAGACATCGGTGGTGCCAAGGATCACACAATTATCTAAAAGTGTGCCGTCGCCTTCTGGAATCGCCTTTAAGGCCTCCAGATAATACGCGAAGTCTTCCATCATCGAGTAAGTAATCGCTTGGCACTGTGGCATATCACCAGGCTCATCGTGCGTCAGTTGATGATGACCAGCCGTCGCATCTGGGTAGAGATTGTTACTGAGAAGGTCTGAATAGGTATAGTTGATCACCCGGGTGAGGTCGCATGCATAAGCCATGACCATGAGGTCACTCATGATCCGCGAACGTTCACGCATATTGTGTCGACCGTCAACCATCGGAGGTGTACGAGGCTCTTCTGGACGTACACAAGCGGCGAGGCTCGGTGGATCACTTTCGATACGCGCGATGCGTAACTCTAGTTCTCGAATACCTGTAAGATGTTGGTCGAGTCGAGCTTGGTCGGCCATGCCAAGACGCTGACGAAGCTTATTGGCATCTCCTAAGACTGCGTCGAGGACACTGCGCCGAAGTGCGAGCTTCGGGTCGATGATTGGTTCTTCACCAGGTGCTCGGAAGCCTGCACCAAAGAGTCGGTTGAAGATTTCAACTGGATTGGACTCTGGTGGATTTAAGCTTTCTGCTGAGTTGTAGGAGAGTCCTTTCGCACCTGGCTCCACCGCAACTTCAACTGAACGGAACCGTGTATCATTCCCAATTTCGTTGGCGATGATTCGGTCGAGGCTCGGAAGCTCGAAGATTGGAAAGTCATCATCCCCATCGCGGTTACTGCCAGCCAAGGGGCCACCGCTCAATAAGCCGCAGGGTCCTGAGCTGTGTGCGATCAGGTTGGGTAGCTTTACTTCAAGGCCGGTTAGTACCGAGAGGCTCGACTTTACGTTTGCGAACGGAGCGAGCTGCGGGCTTAGCTCCCATTCGGTGCCGGTTCGCTCTGGGATCCAGAGGTCTGGGTGTACACCGTTGCCCCAGTAAAAAAGGCCGTAGCGTTTTGGAAATGCGTTACCTGAGGCATACGCGGTTCCAGTTGTATTTGTGAATGCTTCGAGTGCAGGTAGAGCAACCGTAACTGCAGAGGTTGCCATCATCCCGCGGAGAAATTTTCGACGGCTCATCGGGTTCATTGTGCCACCTCTCCTTCAGTACCGGCCTTCACGAAGAACGGACTCATTACGATTTCAAGCGCGAGTGCGCGGAAGCTATACTTATGTCCTTCAAACCGCTCGACCAGCGTTTCCAACCATGCTCTTTCCTCGGCGGTCTCCATTCGTCCCGTCGCATAGCGATTCAGGGTTCGAACGACACAAGGAACAAACTGTCGATGATTTCGGATTGCGTTACCGAGTTCGTAAGGCGTCACAAACTCTGCGCCATCAAGGTCACCGGATGGATCGATAATCTCGCCGTTGTCGTAGTCGCGCCAACGTCCGATTCCATCAAAGTTTTCGAGTCCTAACCCAATCGGATCGGTAAGGCGGTGACAGCCTGCGCACGATGGGTCGGTAAGGTGTTCAGCAACCCGCTCTCGCATGGTGTTGGTGTTGCCCGATGGCTCAGGGATAGATGTATCTACATTAACAGGCGGGGCAGGAATCAGTTGGCAGAGAAGAATATTTCGAACTGCTTTACCGCGCAGTGTAGGCGACGATGATACCACATGCGCGTTGAGCCCCAGGATGGATGCGTGACCCAGGAGGCCAACCCGCGGGCTGTAATCCTCTAGATCGACGTACGAAAATTCTTCGGCCGATGGAGCCGGGACGTCATAGAGGGCTGCAAGCTGTCGGTTGATGAAGGTCTTCGATGTTGTCATGACGTCTCTGTAATCGCCGTCTTCATCGAAGACGATGTACTCTAAGAGCCGTAGGGTTTCTTCCGAGGCATCTTCGCCCAGGCTGCTGGTGAAGTGTTCGAAGACTTGAGGGTCCTTTTGAAAGTGGCCGACGTCGTAGAGCTTCAGCTGCTCTGAGAAAAAGTTACGCATGCCATCGCGAGACTTCGGAGAATCCAAAAGTCTTGACGCCTGGGTAAAGAGTCCTTCCCGTGTGGAGAGCTCTCCGTTTGCCGCAGCTTCGAGCAGCTCTGCATCGGGTGTTGTGTTCCAAAGGAAATAACTCAGTCGCGTTGCAAGCTCTTGAGCGTCGAAGTTGCCATCGGTACCAAGCTCAATTCGATACATGAAGTTCGGCGATTGAATCAACGCGGCGATGGGGAAGGTGAGCCCTTCATCGAAGTCCTGGAGGGTCCCTGCCGATTGGATGCCAAGAGAGACCAGCTGGCTGAGTTCCTCGTTGGTCAGTACTCGACGCCACAAGCGTGGGCCCAATGCTTCGATGATCTCTCGCATGCAGTTTTCATCGCTCACACCGGTAGGTTCGCAAGTGATTACGCGGCTGCGAATCGCTTCATTCGAGATTGCTTGGTCGGCCAACTGGTAGGCGACCGTTTCGAGGGACTCGACGCCTCGTGGCGTTACAGTTGTTGTGCTTGCGCCAACTGAGAGGAGTCCGCCAATTGAGAGGTCAGGCTCGGCTAGCTTCGGGACGACAATCTCGTCGCCGAAGACCGACTTAACCGAGTTGTAGAACTGGGTCTGGGTAAGACGCCGTAGGCTAGGAGCGCCTGCTTCAATTGCTGAATAGCTCTGAGCCTCAGCCATATCGGTGAGTTCAAGGGGGGGATTGCTTGGGTTCTCTTCTTTGGACTGACACGCCGACGCGGCAATCAGAAGAAGCGAGAGAAGCGTGACAACGTGAGGTCGAGTCATCTCTTTTTGTCTCCAGGGCTCTTGGCAGTCCCTCAGTAATGCGGTTCATCCACTGAGAGCTGGCTCCTGCAAAGAGGCCTTGTTATCGGGTTGTTGTACTGAACGCCTGGCAGGCTTGCCTACCTGTAGTCCAAGGTACGGAAGTCATACAATTTCGACAAGAGACTGGTTCTTGAATTTGTTGACGAAGCTTTAATCTGAAGGATGAAACCCATGGTTGGTCCCATAATTTATGACCAGCAGGATAAATTGCTTTTTTTGCGAATAAGCTTTAATCGGCAAATAAATGGCTTCTGAGGTACTTTAGGTGAGTCGGTTTCAAAAAGTACGTCTGATTCAAAAAAAGGATCTTGATGCGTTGCACCAAAGACAGTTCGACTTTGGAGTAGTTTTTGGGGTACTGTAACTCTTCCGAATTTTGGCGCAGGTAGTAGAGATTCCAGCTACTCGCGAGTAGGTAATAGCTTGTTTGTGACAGGGATGTGACAGGTGTGGCCTCGTGATATACGCCGGTGACATCCCGAAAGGAAATTGAAGTGGTGAATCCATCGACATCTCTACCAACATTGGTCGCGCACGCTTTAGAAGCGCGGTCGCAACTTTTAGGGAGTTTGCACCAGGCCGATACGAGCCTTTACCGCGTTTTTCACGGCGCAACCGAAGGACATCCAGGGGTAACCGTCGATCGATATGGTCCGAATCTTCTCATCCAGAGCTGGAGGGAGAGTCCGGCTGAGGCGGAGCTTCGTGAGGTTCGGGCGTTGGTAAGTAGTGAACTTGGTCAGGACTTTGGTCTTGTGTGCTACGACCGCTCGAAGCGAGGCGACTTGCAGCGAACGCTGGTTGAGGTTTCGTTGGATGCTCCCGTCGGTACCGAGCTCGGTGTGAGCTATGATGTGCAGTTGGTTCATCGAGGCATCGACCCACTTCTTTTTCTCGACTTTAGGGCAGCGCGTCGCCTCATTCGAGAGCGAGCCGCTGGTAAATCTGTTCTTAATCTTTTCGCCTACACCTGCGGTATTGGTGTTGCAGCTGCCGTTGGTGAAGCAAAAGAAGTCTTGAATGTCGACTTCGCGCAACATGCGCTTGATATCGGTCGTCGTAATGCAGAGCTCAACCAAGTAGGGGACACCAAGTTTCACATTTTGCGTGAGGACTGTCTTCCTGTTCTGCGACAACTGTCGGGCCTTGGTGTCAAGGGTAAAGCGGCGCGTCGAAAGTTCACACGGCTTAAGCCACAAACTTTCGACCTGGTGGTCTTGGACCCACCAAGACTGGCGAAGAGCCCCTTTGGACTGGTTGACACCGTCAATGATTATCAGTCTCTTTTTAAACCTGCTCTCTTATCTACTAAAAGAGGCGGAGAACTCCTCGTTACCAACAATGTCGCAAAGGTTGATGCCGATGCATGGATTGAGATGCTCACCCGTTGTGCAATGAAAGCTGAACGAGAGATAGCGAATATTGAAATCATCGATCCAGAAAGAGACTTTCCCTCTTTAGATGGGAGGCATCCCCTCAAAATGGCCTGGCTGACAATCAGCTAGGGTTTCTTCACTGTGTCGTATCTTGACCTCTGATCACCTACATCGACTCAATTCTTTTTTAATGGAATCGAAGCTAAACCCGTCTTGTATCGAGATAGAGCACCTGGCACTCTTCCAAGGGATAAGTAATTTCGAGGTGAATAGACGTCATGGGCTTAAAGCTAAATCTTAAGGGTGCTGCCGAAAAGCTAAATGAAGATGCTGTTGAGTTATCAGCTCACCGGGTCATGGTCGTCGATGATGAAGAAGCTAATCTTGAGAGCTTAGAATATACGCTAGGCAAAAAATACCCAGTCCAGTCATTCAGTGATGCCCGCGAAGCACTCCAAGTGATCGATCAGGGTGAAGACGTCTCAGTCATCATCAGTGATTATCGAATGCCGCACATGAGCGGTGTCGATTTCTTCAAAGCCCTTCATTCGAGGGGGCATCCGGCAGTTCGAGTTATGCTGACTGGATTTGCCGCATTAGATAATGTGATTGCCGCGATCAACGACTGTAACGTTTATAAGTACGTCACCAAGCCTATCAACGGCCCTGACCTCTTAGAGGTGGTCAAGGATGCCGTGGTAATGCGGAACATTCACGATGAGAACCGTCGCCTCATTACGATTGTAAAGGAACTGCTTGAACTCAACTCTGAGTTAGCCAAGGACAATGAGAACCTTGGCGGGGATCTTTATAAGCGGGGGCGCATCCAGGCTGGAGAACCACGGAGTGTCCAGCTTTCCGTCCTCTTTGCCGACGTCAGAGGTTTTACGCGCGCCATGGAGTCAAGTGAACCAAAGGCCGTATTATCCGTACTTCAGTCCTTATTTGCGACTATGCATGAAGTGATTTATGCACATGGTGGCATCGTCGATAAACATCTGGGTGATGGACTGATGGCCGTATTTGGCCTTTCTGGTGAAGGATCGGGTGCGGGCGCATCGATGAGAGCGCTGCAACAGCTTGTACAGGCGACCTCGAATGTACTGGCGGGGCTACCACCCCCGTTCAATACCCTGAAAGTTTCCTATGGATTGGCCGCGGGGAAGGTAGTGGTTGGAATGTTAGGTTCTGACCGTCGAAGCGAACTGGCCGTTCTCGGCCGACCCGCAAATTTTGCAGCTCGATTACAAGAATTTACCAAGAGCGCACTTCGCGATTCATCTGAGAAAACCACGCTAGGCGAATTTAATCGGGTGATGGCGCTTATTGGCCTAGATGGTTTCGAGGGTATGCTTAACGATATCGATGTCGTGGCCTTGCCTGAGGGGCTACGAATCCGGGATTTTTCCTCAGTCGAGCGAGTAGGTGTTTTGCGAGCATAGGATTTGAGTGTGCTAAAGCTGGGTCTCTTTATAACTCTGGGTTTTGCCGTTCTATCCCCGACCGCTGATGCTGCCCCGGTGCCGGTAAACTCGTCTCGAATTTCATTGAGCGACTCGGTTTATTTTTATTCAGTTGAATCCAACGCAGAAAAGAGCGAGCGCTTACTTCCTTCAAAAGAGCTCTTCCAACTTACGAAAAAATCGATTCCGAATCTTGGGCTTGATCCTCGTATCCATTGGTTCAAAGTCACTCTGGTTAATCGGTTGGAGTCACAACGTTTCGTAGTTGAGGCCGGCTACCCACTCTTGGACTACGTCGACTTTTATATCGAAAGGGAATCTCAAATTGAGGGCCCAGTTGAGTCAGGAGACCTTCGTCCGTTTTTGAGTCGCTATCGACCGCACCGAACTTTAAATTTTGCTGTCGATATGGAGTCTGGTGAGACTGTCACACTTTATTTTAGGGTGAACACGGAGAGTTCAGTTCAGCTTCCCTTAACGCTTTATACCTCTACCGCGTTCGGCGACAGTGCTGCGGCTGAAAATATCGGTTTCGGATTCCTTTATGGATCCCTGATCGTCATTATGTTCTTCAACCTTTTACAATGGGTGATGATTCGCCAGGCGATTTACTTTAAATATTTCGCCTACCTGCTCACTTGTTGTGTGTTTCAAATGGCAATCAATGGTTCATTGTTTGAGTGGGTGCTTCCAAGCCATCCAGACATTGCTAATGGAACGCTTCTTGTTTCCAACTTCATGGGTTGGGCGTTTCTCTTCGAATTTGGTAGTGAATTTGTAAATCTACGCGCAATTTCGCTTCGGTTTCAGCGGATTGTGAAGTTGATTACAGTAGCTTGCTATGGCGCTGCACTGGCGTCGTTCGTTCTGCCTTATCGAAGTCTGGTTTCATTTGTTGTTATCTTCGCGCTAGTTTTCCCGGTCATCCTGGGTGCCATGGGCATATTTGCCAGTCGTGCCGGTCAACGCTCGGCAAAATACTTTACATTGGCTTTTGCTTTGTTTCTTACGGGCTCTATTCTCTACGCGCTCAAGACAGCGACCATCCTGCCTTCACACTTTGTTACGGAGTATGCGATTCAGATTGGTTCTGTTTTTCAAGTGATACTTTTGAGTCTGGCACTTGGGGACCAAGCTCGTGAGGTTTTCGAGCAGCGCGACCGCTTGATGTCCGAAGTCCTTGATAAAACGAAGGCGCTAAGCGCTGAGGCAGAAACTAGAAGTAAGTTGCAGCGCGAGAGGGCAGAGGCGGTGGAGGAACTTCGACTCGAAGCTGAGACGAAGGTTGCTCTCTTTTCCGACGCCACACACCACTTAAACAATCCGCTGAATCATATAACCGGTGCACGTGAGATCATTAGCGGTGAGTTATTGCTCGTCCGGGAGAGAATCGACGTGATTTTACCAGAGGATGAGGACCCAGATGTAAAAGCCGTACGAAAAGCATTTCGAGCCAATTTTACGAAGATATCAGAAAGTGAAATGCGACTCGATGATGCATTATCACGCGCTTCCAATGCGGTTGCCGTTCTGAGAGCTGTCTCAGGCGTCGATGGGGTTGGTATTGAGCCGTGTTTCTTCGGTGAGATCTGGACACTTTTACGCGAAAGAATTTTTATTGCTGAGGACAATACTCGACTAAGTCCCCCGGCGGAATTCATGCAGGAACAAGTATTGGGTGCGCCGGGGCTCTATGCGCAGGCAATGGAAGTGGTTTTGGAGGCGGCTCAACATGTGCCGAAAGTGTCTTATTCAGTGACTGAAGACGAGTGTGTCATCCACTTTGAAGGCGCAAATTTAACGCGAGAAGTTCTTGAAGGGTTAATTTTAAAAATAAATCACCTGATCAAGGTCACCGGTGCGAAGGCCAGTCTAGCGGCAGATGACATCGTTACCTTCCGATTACCGAGGCTCGTCACACCTAACTTATCTTCAACGACCATTGGACTTAAGACATGAAGCGGCTTTACCCGGTCACCTGCTTCTCGGTCATGTTACTTTTATCGTCGGTTGCTGCGAAGGCAGAGCCAATTGAGATTAAAGATGTGAAGACGAATCTAAGCTCAGGCTTTTCGCATTACTTGAGTGAAAATGCCGCCGAGAGTCCTGAATCAGTTTTTGCTAAGAAATCCGAATTCACATCTCTTCCTGACGGTGTTCCCAATCTAGGCTTGTCCTCGGATCCTCACTGGTTCTTATTCTCACT
>JAYYQC010000120.1:0-2990 GCA_036128675.1 Myxococcota bacterium
TCGCAATAAACGCGCTGCTCGGCTGTGGCGACAAGTTCGCGCCGATGACAATCTCGTCGGTCTGCTTTGGCGGAACAATCTTGGTCAGTGGAATTTCGAGACTAGAGAGCGTACTCGAGATATTCTCATCTTGGTCAGCGACGTAGCCCTGTACCTGAAGACCAGCGGTATTCACCAACATACCTTCATTATCGATGTTAAACTGACCATCTCGACTGTAGAACTTACCGTTCTGAACACCATCGAAGGCACCTTGAACAACGAAGAACCCATCACCCTGAATCGCCATATCGGTATTATTACGACTACCGATCATCGAACCCTGGGTCCAAATAGTGTGGACGCCGCCGAGTCGAACACCCTGCCCCGAGGTCTGGTTATCAACCGCACCGGCAACCGTACTCCCCAAGACGTCTTCAAAGCGAGCTCGTTGCGATTTAAAGCCAACCGTGTTCACGTTCGCGATGTTATCACTCGCGACACTGATCGCTTCCGCATGCGCGAGAAGACCAGAAGCGGCACTGTACATTGTTTTTAAGATACTCATCTAACTCTCCCTTCCCATAAATGGGTCCACACTCACACCAATCACGGCTCATTCTGAACGCAGAGCTTCGCCGCTAAAAAATTACTCGTCTGAATTCCCCGAATCTTTATAGAGAATTTCCATTACGTTTGCGGGTAGGATCTTCGAATCTCCCACCAGTAGTTCCGGGAAACCCTTTTCGAACGTAACCCCATCGACCCGACCGGTCACAACCGTATTCGTGTTGATCATACGGTCGTTAATGTCAGCGGCTCGAACCGAGATCCGATACATACCCTCTGGCAGTTGATTGCCGTCATCGTCTTTACCATCCCAGGTAAAGGAATGCGCACCTTCTGGCGTAGTCCCGAATTGCAGGGTCCGGACTGTCTCCCCGAGCTGATTCTTGATCTCAACCCGAACCTTGGCCGCATTATCGTCAACCGAGAAGCGAATCGGTGGAGGTGGTGCATTTGGATCAACAAAGATCTGGTCACCTTCAGCTGTAACCTCTTTACCAATGAGACCGGTGGCCTGCGAAGTAAGCATTGCACCTTGGGCCATCTCAATTCGGGATAACATATCGTTACCCTTCATTTGTTGTTCGAGAGCACTAAACTGTGCCAACTGAGCGATGAACGCCTTATCATCAGCTGGAGCCATTGGGTCCTGATGCTTTAACTGAGCGGTCAATAGCTCAAGAAACTCAAGCTTCCCCATCTGCCCGTCGCCAGAGCCTTCGGAAAACGAAAAGTCTGCGATACCACCACCGCTAGACTGCTGCTGAACACCACCTACTGCGCTGTTTTCAATTCCCATCTCACACCTCTCCCATTATGCGATGACATCCAAACGGCCATCCGCTGATTTCTCTCGCTTCTTTGTTTTCTTCACGGCCTGTTCTTGCTCTTCAGCCTGACGGGCCTCACGCTCTCGACCCGAGTTCTCACCCTGCTCGCGGTCCTCACTCGATGCCGACTGCGCATCCGAGTCAAAGTCCTTCTGCGAAACATCGACACTTACATCACCCAGCTTCAGTCCTTGGCTCTGGAGCTGCTCCTTGAGCTGTCCAAGCTGGCTCTGGATCTCTGCTGCAGCCGCCGCACTCTCAACCGCAACCTTTAACTGAACTTCTCCAGCTTTCACCTGAAGCTCGAGATTCATCCGGCCCAATTCGGCTGGATGGAGCTGTAATCGCGCTTGTTCCTGATTGCGAAAGATAAGATTCGATACATGGCCTGGTACTTCGGCCGCACTTAAACGGTGAAGCATATCTTGGCGCATGCTTGCCTGAGCTTGAGCTTGATTGGACGACTGTGCGGTGCGGCCAGTCATGTTTCGCTCAAGGTGTCGGGCGGAGGTATTTGCTTTCGAAGACTCTTGGCGCAGTCGCAACGTTGCGTCTTCAGGATCGGTGTTCTCAAGCTGACTGTCGACAGCTTCGGAGAAACTTGTGGCCGTCGATTGATTTGTATCCGTTGTAGCAGAACTCAACGGAGCTGACTGCGTGAATTTCTGTCCCGAGCGGTCCTGATTACCTTGTCGCTGCCCTGCATTCTGATCTTGGCTAAGACTCGACCGCGCATCCGCATCTCCCTCGAGAGGTGCTTTATTGGCCATCCCATCCGCAGATTGTACCGATGTCTTCTGGTCGGTGACAGGCGCGCGTAAAGAAGCTCGAAGCGACTCTCCGACCACCTCTCGTGACGCAGCTCCATCCTGAAGGGGTGTATTTTGAGGCGTCGTCGGCTCGTTGAAGCGCAACTTAAAGGATCCGTTATCCACCACTCGGTCTGGTTTTGGCATCGTAACAACCGTCGCACCTTCAAGCGGGGTCCCTGGCTTATTTGACTGAGTCGATGTCGTCGTTGAAGCTCCTAGCTTCGAGATCGACTCACTGCCTCTGAGACGTGGAGCTACCCGTGAACGCATCGCTGTTTTTGCAATGGAGAGCTCTCTCGGCCCCCGAGCAACCTCAGCATCGACTACCTCTGCATTCAACGCGCGGCCTAAGACCTGAATGCGCTTACTGGCGGTCAAGGTTGGGCGATTCGTGCGAGCTGGCGCTTCGGGGCGCTCTGAACGCTGAGCGGGCCGAACAAGCTTCGCTGCATCTTTGACTACTTCACGGACGGCAGCGCGAGGATTCGCTTTAGGCTCTTCCTCATTCCGAGAGGACTGAGGACCTTCAAGTCGTGACCTCAATATCGCACTTTGCTCGGCACCACGTAGATTCGCCCGGGTGTTTGACCCGGTAGATGTCGAAGGTGGAGACTCCTGCGTTCCTGAGTCTAGACTGAGGGTCGACGACTTTGCCTGAACCACTGCCGGTGCTGGTGCACTATTGGTCGCTTCTTTGCTCGTAGAGGCCGTTAAATTCGCTAGGGGTCGCTCGGTTAAACTTCCGTTGGCTGAAGACGGTGGTGGAATTCGTCCTTTAGAATTCGCATCCTTGAGCGTTGAA
>JAYYQC010000121.1:0-2138 GCA_036128675.1 Myxococcota bacterium
GAAGCGGTCATGAGTCAGGCAGAGCTTTTGAAGCAGATCACATCGTTGGACTAATCAGACAAATTCGAGCTGAAAGCCTAAGCTATTTAGCCTGGCTTTCTCATCATCTAAATCGGCGACTGTGAGCGGGTGATGTCTGAGAAATTGGTCGTCGAGCTTCAATTGCATCGTATCCTCTGCGACCAAGACATCGGGCAAGACGTCCATATGTGGGTCACGCGAGCGGTGCAATAGGATTGCTAGGCGGAGAATCAGTGCCAATTTAACAGTCCGGTCCCTGAGCTCGGAAGGAAGGTCGTTGAAAGCACCGCGATTGAACTTCCGGCGGTGGTATCGGACCAAGAGTGCCAATTGATGCTTAAGATTTTGTGAAAAGCCCGCCATCGCGCAATGCTCAATCAAATAAGCGGCATGTTTATGATGACCTGCGTAGGAAATGGAGAGGCCGATCTCGTGCAGCGCAGATGCCCAGCGCAAGAGTCGTTCGTTTTCATCTTCGTCCAGATGCCAAGTGTCTTTCGTATTTTTCCATATATGCAGCGCGGTGTCCTCGACGCGGATTGCATGGATTTTATCGACGCCGTGAGCTTCTTGCATTTGGGTAACCGTGTCATTTCGAATATCGGTCGTTGATGTGGAGGCACCTGACATCTCGTAGACGAGGCCCTCACGGAGCGACCATTTAGATGTCTTCATCGAGTCGATGCCAAAGATCTCAAAGAATGCATCAACGATTGCCAAGCCACCAATGATGACGGGTCGGCGGTCTTTTGTAAGCCCGTCTATGGAAATTTCTGATATCTCCTTATGGGACAGAAGATATTCCCGAAGATGCTCTAGCCCCTCCAACGATATTTTTCCGGTACCCCAGTTATTCGCTTCTAGGATTTCTTGGATTCCACAGAGCGTTCCCGACGAGCCAATTGCTTCACGCCAGCCGAAGCTGCTGAAGCTTTGGACAAGGGGTTGAAATTCTTGCTCGGCGGCAATCTTCGCTCGCTCATAATTGCCTCGGTTGAGGATGCCGTCGGCGAAGAACTTCTTGGTGTAACTCACACAACCCATGTAGAGGCTATGGCGGGTAATGGGCTTAAAGTCTGAGCCGAGGATACACTCGGTACTACCTCCACCGATATCCACAACGATGCGACGTCGGTGATCATCGGCGATACTGTGGCTTACACCGAGATAAATGAGTCGCGCTTCCTCTACCCCCGGTATGATCTCGATCCGATGCCCCAAAGCTTGCTCGGCCTGTTCTAAAAAGTCACCAGCCTTTTTTGCTTGTCTTAGTGCGTTGGTGCCCACGGCACGAACCTGCTCGCTTGGGAGGTCTCGTAGGCGTTGGCCGAACTGGGTTAGGCAAGAGAGTGCACGTTCCTGGGCTTCGCTGCTGAGCCCACCGTCCTCGGTCAAGCCGGCGGCCAGTCGGACCGGCGAACGAAGACGGTCCGTTACATTGATACCTACACCGGTGCGACGCGCCACGATCATATGAAAGCTGTTCGAGCCGAGATCGATCGCTGCGTAGTAGGGGTTGGGCTCTTTGTCCGCTTTACTCATGGTTGAACGCCTCCGCTCTGTGAAATAGCCTGAAGGGGTAGAGCGTCACAACCAATAGGATAACCCAAAACAAGGAAACTAGGATGAAGCGTATGCAGTCGAGATTGATGGGCTTACTCGCAGGGGTTAGTTTGCTCTACGCAGGGCAGGGCTGGTCAAGTGTAGGCCCCGGTGAGACAAATCCTCAGGTCGTGATGCAGGCTGTTTCTGATGTAAAAGCCGGCGATAAGTTATCGGCTTCGCTGGTTCTTCAGGTGACGGATGCGAGCGGTGGACAGCGGGTACGCAAGCTGAATGTCCGGGCCCTGAATGTGGATGAGGGGCGAAAGCTCTTGATGTCATTTACCGCGCCGAGTGACGTTAAGGGTACTGGCTTGCTCTCGTATGACTATGACGCGGCGAGTCGTGACGATGACCAGTGGCTCTACCTTCCCAGTATTAAAAAGGCGACTCGAATCGTTTCGAATCAGAAAGCAGGGGCTTTCATGGGGACCGACTTCACCTACGCCGACATGACTAAGGCGAATGTCGCGTCCTATCGGTACAAGATGTTGAAGGCGAGTGAGATGGTCAAC
>JAYYQC010000122.1:0-12567 GCA_036128675.1 Myxococcota bacterium
TGAGCTTTTAAAGAGAGAAAAACTGGTGGCTGCCAATGAGCGACTTTCGGAAGAGAATCGGATTGCTTCTGAGCAGCTGATCCAAGCCGATAAATTAGCGACGCTTGGCACGATGGTCGCGGGGATCGCACACGATATCGCTAACCCCACAGGGTTAATTTCAACGAATCAAGACAGAGCCGTGGCATCAATAGAGTCGAGCGAAGAATTATTAGATACGTGCTTCAAAGATGTTGACGATGACGAGACGCAAGCCGTTTATCGCACCTTTCAGGGTTACCACTCGGATGTAAAGGCTGCGCTGAGCAGAGTCGAATTAGGTGCAGAGCGTATTGCGGCCATCAATTCCGCAAACAGGAATCAGGCCCGGCGCGATCACAGCGTTGAATCCGTGCTTCTCAGACCGGTTATCGATGAATGCCTGGTGATTGTTGGTAATCGTTTAAAGGGTATTGATATCCAGGTGGATGTGGCAGATGCTCTCGCCGTCGAGATGATACGGTCGCAGTTTGGTCAGGCCCTGATGAATTTAGTAGCGAACGCCGCCGATGCGATTTCTGACCTCGAATCAGGTGGTCAAAATTCAAGTGTCGCTCGGATTAAAATCTCAGCGAGTCAGCCGGGTAATTCTTTTTACTTAACGATTGAGGATAGTGGTCCAGGGATCCCGAAAGGGTTGCGTGAAAAGGTCCTAGAACCATTCTTCACAACGAAGAGTTTGGGCAAAGGTACGGGGCTGGGAATGCCGATTGTTTTAAAGATCCTAAATGCTCACAAGATGACTCTGACGATCGATGATTCGGAGGAACTAGGGGGAGCGTCATTTATCATTAAAGAGGTCTAGCTCTTTCTATGCTGAACGGCTGAGACGCTTGCGCGTTTAACGACAAATCCCGGGCGGCATTCCCTCAAAGCGGGATTCGTTGAAGAGATAACAGCTCCCTCCTGTTTCGGCACAGTCGCTATTGGTAAAGCACCACGCAGGTGCACAGTAGCCTCCAACGAGAGGCTGAATAGTGTCGATCGATGTAACGATGCACTTCATGCGGAGGTTGAACGCGTTGGTGCCGCTGCCCGGAAAGAGCTGGGGACAGTCGTTGTCTGTATCACAGTGTTGATTGCAGTAGGGGGCCAAAAGGAACTCGCCACTCGGGCGGTAGTAGGTCGAGTCGCAGAGAAAGGTGGTACAGTCACTTCCGTTTAGGCAATAGTCTCCCGGACCTGCGATGGCTTGATTCGGGGCATCGGTACAGCTCCGAATGCCAAAGCCAAGGATGCTATCATTGTTGTACATCCCGGAGGCACAGCGCTCGTCGAGACCGCAATCATATTCACTGCCGCATAGCTTGGTGCATTCGTAAGGACCATTCGTGTAGGCCTGGCTGCATGCACCACTTTGACATTGTGCGGCTGCACTGCATGCTTGTCCGGTGGTTAAGAGCCCTGGGTTTCTATCGCGGCAGATACCCGTTGCGGCTTCTTGGCCGAGGTGACGCGGGGTTATGATGGTGGCCCGGCAAACTTGGTCACTCCCGCAATCGGCATCTCGGACGCAGACCCGCTGGCACATCCCGTCATTACACAGACCCGAATTACATTGATAATCCTGTGAGCAGCTTTCTCCTAGGCTTAGGGTCGCGGTAATGGGTTTAGGTGCACAGAAGTGTAGGTTAACCGACCGTCGGCTCACATAACAGGCTTCCTCAGCGGCGCAATCTGAATCGCTTCGACAGACACTCATGCAGAGACTTGGACTCTCTGCTCCACCATAGGGGAATTTCTCGCAAATGCGGGCTCCTAAATGAGGAGGGATATCTCGATTGCAAGAGTCCGTTTCGTTCCAATCTGCCACGGCCTGGCAGGAGATGGCACCACAGTCCGTATCGTAGCTGTCAGGCGTACCATCACAGTCGTTATCAATTCCGTCGTTACAGGTCGCTCCTGCTTCAGTTGCGGCGGTTGGGGAACAAGGCTCAAGTGGTGCTTGGTCAGTAGGGTCATCGTCGACGGTGGAGTCGGGATCGCTCAGGTCATCGCCGTTGGTATCGGAGGGATCTTGGCTTCCGCTACAACGACCGTCGTCGAGACACGTCTCCGGGACTGGGCAATGCTCATCGAGCAAGCATTCGACGCAGATGCCAGCGGCAAGGTCACAGTGACCATCGGGGGCACAGTCAGCGCTTGCACTGCAGCTTAGCTCTTCATTGTTGTCATCATTATGGCCGACCTCGCCGTCATCGTCGGGCTCGCTCAGTGGCTCACAATAGCCAGCTTGTCCGCAGGTATAACCATTGAAACACTGCGAATCGTCGTCGCAGAGTCCGGATGATTCATCACCCGATATCGCAACCGGTCTTCCACAGCCGCTGAGAAGTCCTACCAACCGAATAATAGACAAGCATTTCATATGCCCAAGCGTGATGCGTGACATGCTCGATTCCCCCTCTTCGTCCCACCGAATTTTATTGGTCTCGATTCGTAGAACCGCCGAGTGCCAGACAAAAATCAAAGAATCAATGACTATCTAGTCATTATTTTGGTAGGACCAGAGACGTTGAAGGATCGAGCGAGGCTCTGCTATGGCTTAGCTATGAGTGAGTTAGAGGTATCTCTGTCGAAGCCTTATCCCGCGGATTGGTCGGTTCGACGCGCACTCGACGCGTACTTGGGGGAGAATGGGTTTTCAAGAGACGAATACGACGCCTCGGTGGTGAAGGTGACCTTTTGGTCTATCACTTTTCCTTTGCCAAACCCGCCATCCCGTCAGATCGCAGTCCGCCTGCATGACCTTCATCACGTCGTGACAGGTTATGGGACTGACCCAGTGGGGGAGGCTGAAATATCGGCATGGGAGCTTCGACGTGGCGTTGGTATCTTTAGCCTCTTTGTTCAGACAATTGTTTTTGGTGGAGTGTTGCTCGGTTTGTTACACAGTCCTAAAAAGACTCTTTCTGCGTGGCGAGCTGGTTATCATCCGGATCGCGTTCCGCTACAAAAAGCAACCATGCAAAACTATGAGCGTCTTCTAAAACTGACCGTAGGAGAGCTGCGTGAAATCTATGGTGTAGAAGAGAGAGGTATCGCAGGGGCGCGAGAACTCCATTATGCCGCACCGTCTAGAAAGTAATGCTTACGTTTGTTTAGGGAGCACCGTAGTCGTCTTGTGCATGGACAGTTGCTTGGTTGAGTTTATTTCTAATCACAACATGAAACTGATTGAAAACAGCTTCGGGAATCTCTTGAACGTTAGCATCGGGATGAAGCGCTTCGATAATCGAGGGAACCGTGTTGCTATGGCCGACGACCAATACGGCTCGGGTTGTAGAACTTTGCTGAATCTCGGCGACAATCTCTTCGATTCCATTTGCTGGAATGATAATTGGGCTTAGTCCTTGGGCTTCGGCTGTCGGGGCCGCAGTCTCCTGAGTTCTTCGGTAGGTCGATACGATTACTTTATCCAACTCGGTCGTCTTGAATCTTTCTGCGAGGGCATCGGCTCTTTGATAGCCGGCGGGGCTGAGTGGAGGATTATTATCACTCCAGGGGCTCATCTTTTCAGCATGACGAACGACATACACGGTGAGGATATCATCGCATCCCGTCAGTGTGGAAAAGCTAAGAAGTATGATGAATAAGCTTTGAATCAATTTATACATTTCGATCTCCATTAAGATGCAACGAGGAGATCTTTGCTTTTGGCGTGCTAAATCTGACACGCTTGGCGAGGTTTAACGCGAGGCCATCGACACCGATTCCTTAGGTGGTTTAATCAGGTCAAGGAACGAGCCAAAAACATGGCAGCTCAATGTCTTAAGATCCTCGATATAGAGAGTGGTCTCTCGCTTGATGGTATCGGGGTCAGTTCGGCCCTGAAGGCTACTCAATTCTTCGAGATACCGTGGGGTACTGAGCCAGCGATGAACCAAGGGTTCGTCGACCTCAAGATGAAACTGAAAACCGTACGCATTTTTACCGTAACGGTAAGCTTGATTTTGCCATGCCCGAGATCCCGCGAGTCGCACAGCCCCCGGCGGATTGTCGAATGCGTCCCCGTGCCATTCAAAGATCTTACGTGTCCTTTTGAAGTGACCAAGGACTGGATCCTTAAGGCCTTCCTCGGTTGGCGTAACATCGTACCAGCCAATTTCTTTCTCGGGGCAACGTGAGACACGCGCGCCCAGTGTCTTGGCGAGTAGCTGTGCACCTAGGCAGATACCCATGATCGGAATTTCTTTGTCCAGTGCGATGCGAAGGGCTTCTAGTTCCGTCTTGAGGTGAGGGTACTCATCGGCCTGACCCACGTTCATAGGGCCGCCAAGAACAATAAGGCCATCGTATTTGGTGACGTTCGGAACGCTCTCGGCGTCGCGGCCAAAGTTGACATAGCGTACGCGAAAGCCTCGATCCCGTATCATGGGGTCAAAGGTTCCAAGGATCTCATAAGGAACATGCTGAAAGACCAAAATCTTGCCCATACTTGACGTTACTCAAGAAGTACTACTGGGGACAAGACCCCCGACTTGGGATTAGTTTGGATGCTTGGTCGCTGCGCGCTTCTTGCTAGCCTTCTTGGTTTGGTCCCAATTGCGTGCCTCGTCGAGAAGCTCGCCTTTATTATCGAATGCGTTGTAACCAACCCAGTCGTTTGCGATTGGCGCTGGAAGCATGTGGTCTGGGATTCCGAAGGATTCGCAGAGCTCTAGTGCATGTGGCGCAATATCTCGGCATAGCTGCCGACTAAACTCTTCAAGCCGACGGCCAGTCTTCGGGGTCATTACCTCATGGCTGCAAAACCAACCGAGGTCCTTTTCGATCGCATCAATCGCAAAGAGTGCACGGATCTGAGCAACCATTGGCCGAAGTCCGACTTCGCAAGCATCTTCGACCGCGAGACATCGCTCCATGACAACGCGCTCTGCGTAAGCCTTCGCGAGTCCTTGGATCAGGTCACTCTCTTGCATCATCCACGTGTCATAGAGTGATTCACCCTTTTTCTTGGCGCTTTGCAGTCGGCTGGCAAGCTCAGCGAGCAAAATGCGCTCTCGCGTCTGAAGCAGCTTCAGCTGAACTTCTCGGTCTTCAAGCTCACTGCTCTGGACTCCGTCCACCACCCGACGCGCAACGCCCGGAAGGTAGCTTATCGCGACATCCTTCATGAGTTCTTTTTTGTCGGCCATAGCGAGAAGCTCTTTGGCGACCTTTTGCATGAGGACACGGTTATCACCTTCCGCAGTTAGTCCGGCATGTGCTCCCCAGATACTCTCGCCCAGACGGTTAGCGGAAAGGTATCCTTGCCCGCCGCATCGCTCTCGACAGGTGGTCGCGGTCTCTTCATTGTGCCAGCTGATCATCGTCTTCATGATACAGCAGAGCATCAAGACTTCCATGTGGTCTTTCTCGTCCTGTGTCGCAAATCGGTCTTTGGCGTAATTAAGTGCGAAGTTTAATGCGAACGTGCGGGTCAGTAACGGAACGATAGCCCGTTGCTGCAGCTGGAAATCCATAATCGGTGTATCGCTTTTTCCGGTTGGTCCAACAGCTAAGCGCGAGCTGGCGTACCGGATAGCGTTCACGAGAGCGATCTTGGTACCACCAAGACACATGGATGCAATGCAGAGGCGACCGCTGAGGAGCTGGTCAGCCAGCTTGAGGAAGCGTCCGCGCTTACTTTTGACCGAACTTGAGAATTTGCCGTTTTCATCAACTTGTGACGTTGTGTTGAGCATATTAAGGCGCGGGATCCGAACTTGATCGAAACCGATGGACCCATTGTCGACACCGTTGCATCCAATTTTGTGACCCATATCCCAAACGGTTACACCTGGCATCATCTTCAATTTCTCATCGCGAATTCGGACGAGAAAGCCATGAATGCCTTCGTCTTCGCCGTGGATGATAAGTTTCGCAAAGACTACGCAGTAATGGGCGTGGACTGCACCGTTGGTGATCCAATATTTGCGAGCAGTTGGATCAGGGGTGTGTAGAATGAACTCATCGGTCTCGGCATCGTAAGTTGCCGTTGTCTTCATCTCAACTGCATTGTTTCCATAGCCTAGTTCAGTGAGACCGAAGCATCCGATGCTTTCTAGAGAATCAATCGCGTCAAGGAGTCCATCATGGTGGTGCTCCGTTCCCAGTTTAAGAACAGTCCCGCCAAAGAGATTGAACTGCACAGTCATTTTGGTTGCGACGCTGCCGTCCATCATTCCGACTGTCTCATGTACTGAGAAGATACGGTGTGGGTTGTGAATAAAGTCGCGAACTGAGATGGATTTGTTCTCACAAAGTGCCTTGAGGCGTGCAAGTGCCAGCTCGCGTTCCTCTGGCAGGGTGAGCGCGTAGCGCGGCGTGAAGAGCGGGTCTTTGAAGAGCTCTTTGAGGGCACTCCGGGTCTCCCGGTTGTCGTGCTCTAGAAGACTGGTCATCTGCGAGATGTCGAAGCTCGCGTTTGTGGTTTGTGCGAAAGATGCCATGGATGTCCCCCTTTGCAGGCAATGATTCCAAATTTATGCAATATTTGTATGTCTGCGCGGCTCGATGCGCAATCTGTCCTGCAGAAAATGAATGGACTGGGGAGTAGGGCTGCAGGATCCGTGAGGAAAGTGCGTGTGGTTTAGTTGCACCAAGACTTGGTCTTACGCCCGCCGTTGTACGGCACTGCGAGGTTGGCATCGAGGAGGATATCTTTGAGGTTGATCTCTGCATCGGTACCAGGCTCAATGATGATATCGCCGACGATTCGGAAGTATTTCCCACGCTTAGCGTTTCGAATGGTGATGACTTCAGCGTCTTTAAGTACCGATTTTACCAAGGCTTTTGCTTCTTTTGCGAGGACCTTTTCCTCTGGGCACTTACCGCGGATCTCTGGGGTATCAACGCCAGCGACGCGGATCCCAATATTGTCCCAGAGCGGCGCGTAGGTACCATCGAGGTCGATGTCGCGGAGGTCGACGAGATCAACCGTGACCGTATCACCATCGTAATTGCGTACATATTCAGCATAAATATCAGCAGCTTGGGCGGGGATTGCTGCAAAGAAAGCGATGATTGCTGTGATGGTAGTAATTCGGCTCATGGTGTCTCTCCTTCAATTTCGTTGTTCTCTCTAGCTAGAGCAGATCACGTGCCAATATTGAGATTGCTGATAAGTAATTGATTTATAACTATTTTTTTCAGAAAAGGTCACGATTTGACCGATAATCAAAATTTCAACTGTACGCTAAATGTATATGGTTGTACATTTTATGAATGATAAGGGACGCACTATTTTCAGCCGAGAATCGCAAGGTTGTTCAGGCTCTTGGCTCCCTTGGCTTTGCCAATCCATTTGGAAGCCGACGCTTCTCTCTAGAGTCTCAGGTCTTTGGCGTCGATGCGCGTTCAGTGGGGCCTCTTGGTGGTCGAGAAGCACGTCGCGCACTTCGCGATCGGGTGCGTCCGTTGATCTATGGTGCACGAGAAGCGCTCTCGCGAAGTCTCAAGGTCGATGTTGAGGAGCTTGAGCTTTATGAGGGGCTCGTTCTCTGTCAGCTCTTCTTCCGGTACGCAGAACAGTTCGAGGAGGTTGTTCATGCGGTGATCGATGGCGATGCGTCTTCAGATCTGACCTTTGAGCTCTATGAAGCCTTTGAAGCGGATGCGTCGTTCTTTCTTCGACTCGAAGGGTTAGGCAGTGAGCTTGAGGGCGAGCTACCTCATTTATTTGCGCTTTTTTTCCAGCTTATTCGCGCCTTTATCTGGATCGACCGAACGATTGTTGGCAGCTCGGTCACGACGCAGCGCTACCGTGAGCGAATTTGGGAGTCCATTTTTACGCACGACATGCGGCGTTACCGCAGGCGGCTCTTTAATCGTATGGCTGAAATTCCCACGATGATCACGGGGCCATCGGGCAGTGGTAAAGAGCTCGTGGCGCGCGCCATTGGCCTATCTCGGTATATTCCATTTGATGCGAAACGTCGCCGCTTTGTACGTGCCTTTGATGACGGCTTCCAATCTGTGAATCTCTCTGCTCTTTCTGAGACGCTGCTTGAGTCCGAGCTCTTCGGTCATCAGCGTGGTGCATTCACCGGAGCCACCGCTGACCACGTTGGATTCTTTGAGCTTGCCGGTAATCTTGGCAGCGTCTTTCTAGATGAGATCGGTGAGGTCAATGAAGCGATTCAGGTCAAGCTCTTGAGGATCTTACAGAGTCGAACCTTTCAGAGGCTTGGGAGCTCGAAGACCTTTCGTTTCGACGGAAAATTCATCGCCGCAACCAATCGGGATCTCGTTGTCGAAATGGATCGAGGTAAATTTCGTGAAGATTTTTACTATCGTCTATGTGCTGACCAAATCTGGACACCGTCACTTGCGGAGCAGATCGCCTCGAGCGATGAGACACTCTCGGAGCTGGTCTGGTTCATATCCAAGAATTTAGTTGGACGCGATGATGCTCAGGCGTTGCGTGATGAAACGCTGCAGTGGGTAAAGGTAAAGCTTGGTGTATCTTATCCCTGGCCCGGGAATGTTCGGGAGCTCGAGCAGTGTGTTCGCAACATCTTGATTCGCCGCGAATATGTCCCGGCACGACGAAGCGATAAGGGCAAGACAGGCCTAGATACCGCGCTCGCAAAAGCGACGCTCGATGTTGAGGCGCTGACGCGTCGCTACGTTACCCACGTTTATTTTCGCGAAGGCTCGTATGAGGCTGCAGGGCGAGTGCTGGAAATGGATCGTCGTACGGTGAAGGCAAAGGTCGATGTACGCTTCTTGAGCGAACTAGAGAAATCTAAGGCTCAAAGCTGACGCCTTTCCAGTCGATCAATATGCCACTCTGTGAGGTTTCCAAGCTGTTGAGGGCTTCAAGAAGTCCTTGAGCGGACTCTTCAGGTTCGAGGACGTGATGCGCACTTCCTTGGAAAGGACGCGAGAGTGCACTGTCTACGGTCCCGGGCTGTAGTCCTGCGATGATAAGCTCAGGGTGCGACCGCTTGGCTTCAATCGAAAAGTTCTTGAGGAACATGTTGAGCGCTGCTTTGGATGCACGGTACCCATACCAACCACCCACACGGTTATCCGAGATACTGCCGACGCGGGCAGAGAGCGCCGCAAAGTACCCCCGTTCGCGTTTTGGGAAACGAGGGAGAAAGTGTTTTCCGACCAGCGCAGGTCCTACAGCATTGATGCGGAAGCTACGCTCGAGGTTTTCGCCGCTAAGCTGACGGATCGCTTTCTCTGGACGGAAATCTTTCCCTTCGTGAAGAAGACCGGTCGCTACCAGGACGGCATGAACGGGTCCACTCTCACAGATAGATTCTGCTGCACTGGCGATACTTGCCTCAGATTCTAGATCCATAGGTAGCCACTGGACGCAGGCTGGCAGTTCGCTTGAGACATCGCGTCGTGAGAGACCAAAAATTTCCGCACTAGGGTAATGTTCGCTTAGGTGCTCGATGAGGGCGCGGCCAATGGCACCACTCGCCCCAACGACGATGATTCTGGCATTTTCTGGCAATGTTAACACGGTCAATATCCTCTGAGCGGGGTGCGTTTTTTAACGGCATCGGCAAAAGCGCCGACAAACCGGGCGTAGCCTTTTGCTTTCATTTCACCGAGGGGAATAAAGCGTAGAGCCGCGGAGTTAATGCAGTAGCGAAGACGTGTTGGGGGAGGACCATCGGTGAAGACATGCCCGAGGTGTGAGTCCGCGAGCTTGGAGCGAACTTCAACGCGTCTCATAAAGAGAGTTGTATCTTCGTGTTCGGTCACATTTCCGGCGACCAGCGGTTTTGTGAAAGACGGCCAGCCGGTTCCCGACCTAAACTTATCTAAAGAGCTAAAGAGCGGTTCTCCCGAGACGATATCGACATAGATCCCGGGCTCCTTATTATCCCAGTAGGTATTTTTGAAGGGGGGCTCGGTTCCATCTTGTTGAGTCACTTTAAATTGAAGTGGCGAGAGTGTCTTACGGAGCTCGGCCAGTGACGGCTTTACAAAGGTCTCCTTCGTAAACGCGTTGTTGCCGATGAGCAGCATCGGCATAACAAGCGCAATTCGACTGATCCATTTCATGGTGTACCTCAAATTCTTTATCTCTTGCCTCGGTAAAGTAAGCTTTCTCCCGGAGGTGTCCAGGGCGAATAGTTGAGCACTTGACCCCCCAATCGATGCCCGTTATGCGCTTGGAGGGTGGCTGATGAAGGAGAGCGTAAGATGCTTAAGAAATTGATAATTCTCGTCGCGGGCCTCAGCCTCATTGGATGCGGTCAAGAGAGTGATACCAACGACGAAACGTCTACAACGGGTTCGACCGCTCGTGGTGAGTCATGTGACACGCCACAGGAGGTGGCTTGTATCGATGATATGATTCTGGATTTGTCCTACCAAGACAGCGTCGCCTCGACAGATGTTACGAATCTGAGAGAAGGGCAGCAGTGGTTGACGACCATTGACGCGACCGCAGGCGGTTTTGGAAACTCATCTTCAAACCCATGGGTCTATATTCGCTTCACCGATACAGGGGCTCAAAAAGTTGAGATCAGCGACGAGGATTCGCTGGAGTCGATGGACTGGCATCTAGCAGCTCACCGTTTCAAATTGCGTCTCAACAGTGGTACCGGGGGCCCTTCGTGTGTCAAGGCGGCCGCGCTCCTTGAAGGGGATTACGATACTTTAGACCGTGTACCTGAAAACCTGACCTTTTACGCAGACACCTTTTATACTTCAGATTGTTCACTCATCGAGGACAGTTATGGACTTGGGACCCCTCAGGTCTATATGTCGGGTTGGTGGGAGTACCCAGGTTGTGTGGCCACAACGGGGATGCCCTTCATTGTTCAGTTAGATGATGGACGGCGTTTGAAGTTGAGAGTCGAGTCGTACTACGTCAGCGGACAAGAGACCTGCAATGAAGAGGGTGTCTCTGGTAATGGTAGCGCAAATGTTACGATCCGCTGGGGCTTCTTTTTCGATTGAGTAAAGCCAGCGTAAGAAGCAACCCGACTAATGGTAGGAGCGTTGTACCTGTTTGACTTTGGCACCCACTGCTTTGAGACGCCTCAGTCTCCAAGGCCTCTCGGATAGCCCCTGGGTCGATAAAGCCAAAGCCAAAGGTCTTGTGGTGTCCTTGCGCGTCGAATTGCACGCGTCCGTCTTTAAAAGCAGTGTGCGTCAAGAGGTCGCGCACCTCTTGGCTGGTGAGCTCCGGTTTCAAACTGAGCACCAGTGCCGCGATCCCCGAAACAACCGGTGCAGCCGCAGACGTTCCCCCAAACGACGAAGTATAGTCTCCATTGATTGAGGTGCTGACTGTCGCCGAGGGAGCAGAGAGATCGATGCTGGCTCCGGTATTGGTATAGGGGGTTGGGTTACCAAACTGGTCGGTTGCACTGACTGAGAGGATATTGGAGAGCGCGCCAAGCTCGAACTCTTCGATCTCTCGATTGTCATTGCCGGCCGCGAATACGACGACAGCACCTTTCCCATTTCTCGGTTCAGAATTCGCTCGGTCGATGACTTCTTTAAGCGTATCAGACACGGGTATCGCTTCGGCATAGCCCCATGAATTGTTGATTACCCACGCGTCCTGAGCGATCGCATGCTCAAATGCCTCGATATCGGCAGAGAGGGGTGCGATATACTCTCCGATCAATCGGATGGGGATCACAGTGCATTGTGCGCAGAAGCCGACGATGCCGATGTCATTGTTGGCTCGAGCTGCGATGACCCCAGTTACTGCTGTACCGTGGTCGTCGCAAAGTGCTTCAGGGTCATCGATGCAAAAGTCGCCGGGTTCGGGGGAGGGGTCTTCGTCTCCTTGATAGACATCGAGTGGTGCCACCAGCGCGCCAGCGAGATCGGGGTGACTGAGTTCGATTGCGGAATCAATGACTGCGACCCGAACATCCGATGAGCCATGCGTTAGTTCTAAGAGTACCTCACTCTCTAATGTTGTGTGGTACCACTGACTTGCGTAGAGGGGATCGTTGAATTCCATCGTCCGAATGCGCTTGAGCCAGATATTTGGCTCGACTCGGTAAACTTGTGGGTATTCGAATAACTGCTTCCTAAACACCTCGAAGTTCTCAGAAGAATCGAAGGGTAGCGCGTAGTAGCGTTCAGATGGGCCAAGGGCTCGACTCCCTTTCGAGAGAGCAACCGGTAAGGTGCCAGGAGCGACGCTGACGATAACCTCATCGTAGTGCCCTACGTTTCGGTCTGCTCTCGGGAGATCAGCGGCCGCGTTGCTAGGGATGCCAAGGAGGATGAGGCCTGATAAGAGTAGGTTGCGGAGATAATTTCGCTTCATTGGAAGGATAGCCCAGTGCAGCTCGCTAGAGAGTTTTTCATCGCGTCCATTGTATGCATCACGGTGTCGATGCCAACACTTAGTTGGGCGGTCCGGCCTCCTCATGGCGGTCTTTTTTCTTACGCCGAAGACGATGTATTAACCTTTCTAGATAGTTCAGATGAGCACGTTCGAGTTCATTACAGTGTATCTGGACCGAATGCTGCGCTGCTTGAAGATCTAGATGAAAACGGAGAGCCAGACTTCGTTTCTCTGGTCGCAGAAGTTGGCGAGCGTGC
>JAYYQC010000123.1:0-6294 GCA_036128675.1 Myxococcota bacterium
AGCATGAGCGTCATAATCATAAACAAGACGAAGACGCCTTCGGCGGAACGACCAACCCGTGAGGGCGTTGGCTTAAGTCGCCGCCAAATTCCATAGCTGACACCAATGATAACCAAGAACTCGAAGATGTCTTTGATAAAAGCATAGAGCTTTCCAAATCCAGTCTCGAGATAGAAGCTGTCCACGAGATTGCCCGCATATGCATGTGCAATGTGCAGGATGGTCCCCAGGGCGACAACCATGAAGCCGGAGAAGATCATAATGTGGGCGAAGCCGGCAATTGGCTCCCGCGGCATACGCCACTGCCCAATGGCAAACTTCACGACACTCTTGATACGCTCCCCGACTTGGTCAAACCGAGCGTCGGGCTGGAGGTTCAAAAGTACCTTCGTTCGTGGAATCATCAGGTAAGCGAAACACGACAGCGATGCTACGAGCATCAGAGTCATCGCGATTGCACTCATCATGAGCGGGTCTCCTTCGGTTACATACGCGTGTACGCAGGGTTTACACGACCTGCGCAGTGTTCACAAATATGACGCAGTGCATTCAATAGTTCAAGGGGCTACCGAGGATTCCTAGCTTGTGTGACATATTATGGCTTGCATCCTACGCCCTCCTACTCACAATAAGGCTCAGCAATTCTCCTGCAAGGAATCGAGAAGAGAAAAGACACAATGCGTCGCGCAAGCTGTATAGTCTGGACCCGTCAGGGACGTTCCACGGGACGGGATGCCGAAGTTTTTCTCGTCAAGCGTTCCCCCGAACTCAAATTTCTCGGAGGCTTTCACGCCTTTGCAGGCGGCGGAATCGAAGACGGAATAGATGAGGAAGCTGCCAAGATTCTGCAGACGACACCCTGGATATCGGCTGCCCTGCGAGAGCTCTTCGAAGAGCTCGGGATTCTCTTATGTGCCGAAACTCTTAATCTTTCCCGCTATCGCGATGCCAGGCAGGCCCTTTTAGACGACAGTCGAGCTTGGCTTTCGATTGTCCGAGAATTCCGAGTAGACCCGGCACCATTCGCCGGCACTGAGATTGGCCACTGGATAACTCCGCCCTTCTCACCGGTGTTTTTCGACGCGGCCTACTTTGTCCTCGAAGCACCCGAAGACCTACCCGATCCCGAGATCTGGCCTGGCGAGCTTGTAGACGGCGGCTGGTGGACGGTGAGAGATGCCCTGCAGGCACACGAATTGGGTGAGCTATCCATCAGTTACCCAGTCCTCGAAACGCTGCGAATTCTCGAAGAAAGTGACACCATCGATCGCGCGAGAGAAAATCTCGCAGCACTGCTGCAGCGGGCCTACCACCGGCCAGGGGGAGAAATGGTCGCTGGCCTGCATATGCTTCCGGTCAAAACATTTACGCTTCCTCCTGCCACGCATACCAACACCTATTTGCTCGGAGAAAAGGACTGGGTCTGTATCGACCCAGCAACCCCCATTCCAGAGGAACAGGAAAAGCTCTGCGATTATATCGAACACGTAACAAAGCTTCGCGGCGGCCGACTCAATCAGATTTGGCTCACCCACCAACACAAAGATCATATCGGCGCAGTCGATACACTTCGGGAACGCTTTGGTGCCGAAGTGGTCGCTCATCGTGAAACCGCCCGTGCGCTTGAGGGAGAGGTCGTCGTCGATCGATGCGTCGAGGACAATCACCTCTTTGAGTTGGCGCGCCACGAGGGACGAGCCCCGTTTCGATGGCGAGCACTTCATACGCCTGGGCACGCAGCCGGTCACTTCTGCTTCTGGGACCAGGATAGAGGACATCTGATTACCGGCGATCTTATCCTGGGAATCGGAACTGTCCTGATAGCCCCCCCCGAAGGCAACATGACGCAATACCTCGCGTCACTTGAGCGAATGAAAGATCACGCCGGAGGCTTTATTTTTCCCGCGCATGGTCCCCCCGTAGCAACCACCCAAGCGTTGATCGATACCTACATCACGCATCGACTCCGGCGGGAAGCCGCGATCGAAGCCGCCCTCGATGAACCGCATACGGTTGAGGAAGTGGTTGCAAAAGTTTACGTCGATACCCCTCAAAAGGTCTGGCATCTTGCGGCTAAAAATGTTGAGGCTCACCTCATAAGACTCTGCGACCTTGGTCGAGTCCAACAAAACGGAATGCGCTACCTCCGATGCGCGTTTGGTGATGAGAAAGCCAACAGTCAAAGACGATGATGCCTAACCCAAACATTGCTAAAAAACCGATAAAAAGTCGGCGAAGGACCTTCCTGACTGGCCTCATCGTGGCTGCTCCTATCCTCGTCACCTTGTGGCTCGTCACGCTGCTCTTCGATCAGGTATCGAGCTACATTGCACCCGCTCTCTTTGGACTGGCTCGCTTTTTCGGATTCGCAGGCGAGCCGATGCGAGGCTGGATTGAGACCATTGTACAACTGCTAAGCGTTGGCGTCGGTGCGGCCGGGATTTTCCTTATCGGCCTGCTCGCTGAAAACGTCCTCGGCCGGCAGCTACTTAAAGGCCTTGAGTGGTTACTCATGCAGATCCCATTTATCCGAGGGATCTATTCCGCGACTCGACAATTCTTGGAGACCTTCTCCGGCGATAGCACGAAAGCCTTCAGAAAGGTCGTGCTCTTCGAATATCCGAGAAAGGGACTTTGGACTATGGGGTTACTGACCGGCGATGCGAAGGGCGAAGTCGCTGAACGCATCCCTGAGAAAATGGTCAGCGTTTTTGTGCCAACCACACCCAACCCCACCAGTGGCTGGCTGATCTTCGTTCCAGTCGAGAGTGTTCAAGAATTAGATATGGACGTGGACGACGCATTTAAGATGATTATTTCGGGCGGCGTTCTCACACCCGGCGTCGAACCTGCCGAAAGTTCGCAGTCAACTAACGAAGTGTGATACACGCACCTACATGCAAGGATTTCAAGCGTTTCTACTCATTGCCGGCCTCTGGGGTAAGCGTGCCAGTGTAGTACTTGGTGCAGCCAGCCTCGTCTATTTTATGTTTTTTGCAAAGGTTGGCTATCAATCTGTCGCCAGCCACATCGCAGATATTTGGTATTCGCCGGTGATGCAGGAAAAACGAGACTTAGCGGCCGACGAGCTTTCACGCGTTGGTGACGACCTTAAAGATCTCGTCAACGAAGACCTGCTCAAAAAAGCAGGCGACGAGCCTGCGAAAGCGAAACAGGCCTCGAAAGCTTCAAAACGCGAACTCAAAGAGGAAGATAAAGATAGTCTCGATAAGCTTATTGAATCTGTCGCTTTCTAATCTTCCTCAATAAATTCTCTCCTCCCACCTTGGAATATTTCGAAAGACTCCTACGTTATCATGGGTAGGGAGCCGCAATGGCGCGCCCTGCACTAGGAGACAAACTATGCACGTCCAACTTGCGTCCGCCGTCATATTAACCACGCTACTTGTCGCGCCAGCGACGAGCGACGCCAAAAAGGGTGACCAACTCTGGACCGAGCGTAGAAACAGCGCACCAAAGTATACCCAGATTCCAGACTTTGCGGCACTCGCCGAAGCGGTAATGCCTGGGGTTGTGAGCATCTCCGTGGAACAAAAAGCGCGTGTCTCGTCTTCACGAGGTCGAGGTATGTCGGGACCCGAGGAGTTTTTCTTTCGCTTTTTTGGCCAATCGCCGCAAGCTCCTCAACGCCCTGAACCGATGCCCCGAGGGCAAGGTATCGGCACCGGTTTTGTTATCCAGGACTACGGTCTCATTTTGACAAACTTCCATGTCGTCGAAAATGCTGATGTCATTAAGGCAACCATCACCCGCGCCGATGGCTCAGAAGAAGAACTGGAGGCGAAGATTCTTGGTGTTGCTCCGGAATACGATGTGGCGTTGATTCAAACCCTTGAAGATGCAAACGCTGAAGCCATTCCACTGGGTGCCTCGCAAGACATTCGTATCGGAGACTGGGTTATGGCTGTTGGTAACCCATTCGGCCTCTCACAAACGGTCTCTACCGGAATTATCTCCGCAAAGGAGCGCCGGGATATTGCACCTTCGGGACGCCGCGGACTCTACAACTTTTTGCAGACCGACGCCTCAATCAACCCTGGGAACTCCGGAGGTCCTCTGATCAATGTTCGGGGAGAGGTTATCGGTATCAATACGGCCATCAATGCAGCTGGCTCTGGCATTGGCTTCGCCATCCCGATCGATATGGTCAAAGAGATGTTGCCCGACCTCAAAGAGAAAGGGCGGTTTGTTCGAAGTTGGATTGGGATCAAAATTCAGCCACTTGACGATGCTCTCGCCGAATCTTTGGGTCTGAAAAATACCGAGGGAGCCTTAATCGCTGAGATCATCGCCGGCGGCCCGGCTGAAGAAGCTGGATTACAAGAAGGCGATGTTATCGTCGAATTCAACAATGAACGCGTCCGAGAAAGTACCGATCTCCCTCTCCTCGCGAGTTTGGCTGGCGTCGACCGTGAAATTCCAATTAGGTACGTTCGAAACCAAAAACTCCGCCGAGGTAGTGTAACTCTCAAGGCGTTTCCAGAGTCGGGCGTCGTTGCCAGCAAAGACGCTGCGGGGGAGGTCGACGACAGCGTCCTTGGCATGTCGATTGGTGATATCACCGACTCGGTTCAAGAAGAGTTCAAGCTCGAAAGCAAGAAAGGCGCAGCGATCTTACGGGTCACCCGTGGAGGCCTTGCAGCACGGGCTGGCATCCGACCCGGTGATGTTATCATCAAGTTAAATGGCCAGCGAACCAGCGGGGCTGAAGAATTCATGAAGACTTATAAGGCTTTACGTTCAGGGCAGGTCCTGCGGCTGCTCGTCGTTCGTGATGGAAGCAGGCTCTACCTAGCCATTCGAAAACCCTAAAAGTCCGAGGGTTTTTCAGCCACAAGCTCTCTAAAAGGTGTAAGATTCCCCTGTAGCAACCAACGTTCTAGGGAGAACCGGGCATCATGAGCATTTCGATCAACGTCGCGAACATTCAACCTTCGACCCTCCTTCGGGATACCAGCGTTACACAAGAGAACCTCGGCAAGGCGGCCTCTTCCATCGTTGACGCTTTCGAGGCGGCACCTAAAGTGGCGCTACCAGGTGGACAGACTCTTCACCTTCCACAGGGCCTTCCCAACGAAGATGCTCAAGCTGTCGGACAACTTTTTTCCGGGATCGCTCCTGAAGCGCTTGGCCAAATCGAAAACCGAACCCAAACCGTGATTGCTGAAACCCGTGCTTCGATCAGAGCGGGTGATTCCTCGGGACTCTCGACACTCAGCTCTGGGCAGGCCGAGAGTAGCCAGGCCTGGCTAGAATCGATTGCCCCCTTCGCAGCCAACGGCGGAGAAAAACAGAGTGAGCTCACAGGTTGGATGATTTACGCAATGGGCAATGTTACCAACGACCTCGGTTCTTTCGCTGCCGAGGTAGATGCCAAAAACAAAGCAGCATCTGATGTACGAACGACCCTCCAAGAAGTTCGAGATGTCATCGAGGACGATGAATGGCCTCAGGAAATGAGTTACACCGAATACACGGTCGGTGAGGACGGTCAGGTCGTCGCAACCGAAAAAACCGTCACGCTCGGTAGCCCTGAAGAAGCTCAAAACTTGATGGAAAAACTTGAGGGCCAGCTCTCAACGCTCAAAGACTTCCAACAAAGTGATGCGCTTGAGCTTCAGCAACGACTTGAAGAACAACAGAAAATCTTCAACACACTCTCGGCAATCCTCGAGAATATTCACAAGACTCAACAATCGATGATCAACAATTTACGCGCTTAAGCCAGGCTTTTAACTGGCCCGGTGCGCCTTGATCGCGTCACGAATCAAAGGCTCAAGACCATTGAGCTTAACCTCGTACGCCAACGCCATCACCTCTCCGAGCTTACCTTGAGGGAATCCCTTTTCTTTAAACCAAAGAAGGTAAGCCTCGGGCATATCTAAGATCGCACGACCGGCGTACTTCCCGAAAGGCATCTTCAGGTCCACGAGTGTCAGAAGCGCTTCGGGATCTGGTTTTTGCATCGAATCCTCCCCTCTCTCAATTTTCGGAACGACTTCTCCATCCACCGTCAGAGCATCACCGGCCGTCTTGGAGTTCACTACACAAGACTCGCACCTGATACCACATCCAAATCGCCTCAATCCTCCGCGGCAAATTCAACTATCAGTGTATTTGCAGGGGATCGAAGCGGGTGTTAAAGCCCCTATCTGTGAGAGGAGCCTAGGGTATGAAAGTAACTGTCATCGGTACCGGCTACGTAGGACTTGTAACCGGAACCTGCCTTGCGGAAATGGGTAATTCCGTAACCTGTGTTGATATCGACCCCCG
>JAYYQC010000124.1:0-4051 GCA_036128675.1 Myxococcota bacterium
CAGTGAGCCCTGCGAAGATTGGCATGTTTCCAAATGGATCGAGCATTGGGAAAAGTGCGACAAAGCTCGCAATGAAGAAGACCACCATCGTGTTTTCGTACGCCATGACCTGCTCCTTTCGCTTGAGGGGCGTTTCCAAGAGTTTTCGGCGTCTACAGGGATAGGTTGTCAGGTCAACCCCTAGAAAAAGTTGAAAAAAAGTACTTCGAGATCTCTTTGCTGATGAAAAGCGCGAATTCCTTGAACACTATTTAAAGCCAAGCGTCGTTTTGTAGGGATCTCACCTTAAATGATGCGTGCCCCTTGAAAGTTTTTTTTCGCGGTGTATTCTGTCCGGTCGCGAATTGTGATGCGCCTCACAGCCACCGATTCGGCTACGCATCGCGTCAGAGCGCTTCGCCTACGTTGACGGGATTTTCTCTGACTCGTACGATTCTAGAACGTTCTGAAATCGGGGTCGGGACGTGATGCGAAAGGGGGCATATCAATGAGTATTCCACACCTCGTCGACCGTCTGGTAGATCTCGGCGAGATTACTCAGGCCGATATTGAATGGGCGGAAGCCAAGCGCGCCGAGTTCGCTACAATGCGAATTGGGGCCGTGCTCGTTCGCGAAAAGTTACTGACACACTGCCAACTCAAAGACGGGCTCCAGGCTCATCTGGCGGAACAGGCTCTTTGTGGGGGACGAAAGCGGCTAGGCGAGAGTCTCGTGGACTTGGGTTACATCACGGAAGCAGAAATCCAAAAGGCCCTGGGCGTCCAAAAGCGCTACCGCCAACTGACCGTAGTCGATGTGCTCGTTGAGGAGGGACACCTTACCCGCGCGCAAGTTCAACAAGCTTACGCGGACTTAGTCCGCGATGTGGGAGACTTCGCAGCCTAGAGTTTAGAAAGGTAATCGGTCCGCTCGGACCTTGAAATCCATTCCGTCCTGTCGCTATCTGCGGTGTATGTCATCACTCAGTACACGTATCGCGCTTACCGTCATTACTTTGCTCGTCGGTGCAGGTTCGGCTTTTGACGAACCCGGCACGCGGCCCCACTTTGATGGAACGAAGGCGTTGAGTCTCTTGAAGGACCTCACCGAGTTCGGTCATCGCTATCCTGGCGCACCTAAGCGCGACAAGGCGATTGAGAAGCAAGCTGCTCTCCTGCGCCGCACCGGTGCTTCCGTCGAGCTCCAAGCGTTTCGCACGACGTCTCCGATCGATGGAAAGTCCTATCCTTTTGCAAATATAATCGGAAGATTCTACCCAGAACGTAGGAAGAGGGTTTTACTTGGAACCCACTTTGATACGCGTCAAGTGGCTGACCTTGATGCCATCCCGGAGCGCCGGGAGACACCGATTGCTGGGGCGAATGATGGTACAAGCGGGGTCGCCGTCCTGATAGAATTGGCGAAGTATCTGCCCGCTATTCTCAAAGACAAGCGTTTTGGTGTCGATATTATTCTCTTTGATGCGGAAGATCTTGGTACCCGTAAAGATCTCTCAGGCTTTAGTCGAGGCGCTAAATATTATGCCCAACAACTGAGTTCACAAGAGGTCCGCGACTCCCTTGCTGGCATTATTGTGGATATGGTTGGCGAGAGGGGACTTATCCTAAAGCGCGAAGCATACTCTCTTCAGAGAGCAGAGGCTTTAACCGACTTAGTCTGGAGCATCGGAAGGCGGCGTTCAAAATCGACCTTCGTCACGCAGCGGGGAGGCGGGGTAATCGATGACCACTTACCTCTCTTGGAGCGCGGTATTCCAACGACTCTTTTGATAGATCTCGATTACCCAGAATGGCACACGACGCTCGATACACCGGATAGATGCTCGGCCGAGAGCTTAGACATCGTTGGGGATACACTTGAGGTTTATCTTCGAACCTTGAAGATTTAGAGATACTCAAATCGGATATTACGGGCCTGCAGATTATCGATGAGCGCATCTCCAAACGCTGACGCGGGGGTCAAGACGCCGCGGTGCGCTTCGCCCTCGTCGAAGACCAAGAGTGATGCACACTCGCCGAGCATTTTGGAGGTTTCATCGTAGCCTGCATCGCCTCCAGAGACGCGGGCGCGGACTTCTTCACCCTGCTCGTTGGTGCCGAAGAACTCGACGCGGAAAAAGCTTTTGTTTCGAGTCTCTTCACTTGGACCGGCACCTGAAGGTCGTTTCGATTCGAGGAGTTTTCGAATGGGCTTTACCTGAGCACCCATGACCACCGCACCGATGCTCGCGGTAAGTGTCGCTGCTTTCATCGCTGAGCCCATGCGAAGGTATTGCTTGTAGCTAAAGCCCTGCGGGTAGTCGCCTCGCACATAGGCGCTTCGACGAACAATGGCTGGGTCGATGACAGGCATCGGTAGTCCCCAACCGCCTTTGACTGTATTTGCTCGGTGAAAGCCAGGCATCTGCGGGCCTCGCTTAAGCCCTCCTTTGGGAACCAGTCGGAAATTTGCTTTTGAATCGGCCATCGCATTGAGAGCTGAGGCCCAGGTTCCTCCTGAGAATTCTCCATGCGCGGTCACATAGCCATGGACCTTAATCCCGTCGCCCTTGAGTTTCTTCAGCGTGTAGAAGGTCCCGAGGTCCGCCGGGATGCTGTCGAAGCCACAGCAATGAACAATCCTGATACCTCGCGCCTTTGCTGCTTCGTGGTGTTGTTCGATGCTCTTAGACACGAAGGCGGGCTCACCGGTGATATCGCAGTAGGAGGTGTCGGCTCTGACGCAGGCCTCAAGTAGTTCTTCGCCGTAGAGGGCGTAAGGACCGACAGTCGTGATAAGGACTTTAGTACTTTCACACATCTTCGCCAGGGATGCTGCATCGCCCGCGTCGGCGATAATCAGTTCCGGTTCACGCAGGTCTGATGGTAACGCGCGCACAACCTCCTGAAGCTTCGACTGATTTCTACCGGCAACCGCCCAAGGCAGGTCGCGCATTCGGGCTGGTAAGTTTCGGGCGACGAGCTGTCCAGTAAACCCGGTCGCGCCATAGAGAACAAATGCATAGGGACGGTCTGTATTCGACATTATAGCTCCTTTGGGGGCAAAGCTAAGAGCACAATGGGGTGCTCGCTGCGGATTGGCAACGGCTGGAAGGCTCAAAGTGTGGAGAATTTAATGAGCTTGATTCTGGAGAGACTGCTCGTTCTCGAGCCAAACCCGGAGAGCCTCGTTGACCCGGTCGGAGAGAACTACCACCGAGTTTAATGCGGCCTTGGCACCGCTCATATCTTGGTTCTGATTGCTCTGAAGGGCGTGTTCGAGGGCTTGGCGGGTGACCATGAGTTCCTCGGCCATTCGAAGCAACTTTTGGGCTGATTCAGGGGTGATTTCTTCAGGTAAATCCATAGATTAAGGGTACGGATTTGCCTGATAAATGCAACGATTCGATTATAAGTTTGTGATCCCCTTGTCAGACGCCTACATTTATATGAAGGACTTTACATAAGCGTAATTCCACTCGCCCAGTGGACGCTCTTTATGCATGAGCCCATGAATCTACGGTTGTTTACACTCATCGTCCTCACGACGACCCTCGCATTTGGTTGCCAGTCCGAGACCACTGCGTCCGAAGAGAGCGGCATTTCAACGTCGTCCACGCAGCCGGTGCTGGAGTGTGGCGATGGTATTTTGCAGGTTTCTGAGGTCTGTGATGACGGTAACAGTCGGTCAGGCGACGGATGTAATCAAGACTGCACCTCCACTGAAGCCGGTTACTTTTGTTACGAGGCCGGGAGCCCATGTGTGGACTTCTCGTCGAAAGTTTCTCGAGACGGCTGCCATAAAGTGTACGAATACGACCAGAATGGGGACGGGCAGACCGAGGCCTTTGCCGTGGTTAACTTCGTGAAGGAGAGCCTCTGGAGCGAGTACCTGATTTATGTCAGGAACGACCTTCGATTGGAGAGACGCTACCTGCGCCATTCCAACGGTGATGCCTCACGGATCGAGACTTACGACCGAGATGGTAATCTGGCGTCGATCGAGGATTACCGATACGACGACACGCTCCAACTCGAGCGCATCTCACTCGATGCGAACGGTGATGGCTAT
>JAYYQC010000125.1:0-10000 GCA_036128675.1 Myxococcota bacterium
CATGGGCTGAAGATGGAGCAATCTCTTTGATAACCCTCCTTCGTGAAGCGAAATTTTCGAAATCGAACTCTGAAGCTCGTCGTCTGATTTCACAAGGTGGCGTAAAGTGGGACGGTGAAGCAATTCAAGACATTGCGGCAACTATTTCTCTCGATTCTCTCTCTGCCGATGGGCATGAACTTCGTGCTGGCAAAAAGCGTGTTATCCGAATTCTCCCGAGCTGAATCGTCTCGATGCCCTTTATTAGTCGTAGCTACAATGCTCGTACTATCGACCTCGGGGCCAGCATCTGCCGATGAGTCAGGTTATCGTTCGGGCCAACGCTTCATTGAACATCCGCCAGTCTCTATTGGCGTGGGCCTGACCGATGGTAAGACCACGCTCTCGCCTGGAAATTACCGAGTTCGGGTACGTGCGGGTCGATTGGTGTTCGCAGATGCTGAGATGCGGCAGGTCACTTTACGGGTTCCGTGTAAATTTGCTGTTCTGGCATCGAATCTTAGTGCACCGAAGATCACCCAAAAGAAGGTTGGGACTTCTTGGCGGATTGAATATGCATACCGAGCTTGGCGATGTGCGGTGATACTCGCAGAGTCATCCGCTAAGCTAGATACCCCCAAGGTCGCGCGGGCTGTACCTGAGCTAACAAAGTTCAAGCGACCGATCTCAAGTGGCGTTTATGATGAGCCCGATTCCTACGAATTGGCTACGAGATTACTGGAGCGACGGGCTTTGGAGTTGAAACCATGTTTATTACGCGCCGAGCGTCGGGGGACGCGCCTTCGCCCCGAAGATCTCACGAAATGTATGTGCTCATTAAGCTCTGTATGGAAGCTTCCTCGTGTTGAAAAGCCTCTCGCAGTTGCACTTCGTGTGGTACCCTTTCCTTTTGGCCTTTCATTTGTTCAGAGTCCCGACGGTCGTCGAAAAGAGTGTCGAGCATGGATTGGGCGCGGACCGGTTGAGAGTGGTGTTGAAGTTGGTGGCCTGTGGTTAGAGGTTTTGGATGAAGGATATGAGCCATGAAAGCGAAACGCGTGAGTCAGACTAACAAGATAATGCCGGTTGACCTGGATAAACGTGTGAGAGTGAAACGCCTTTCTAACGGTTTAAAGGTCATTGTGTGCGAAAATCGACATGTCTCGCAGGCCTACGCTATAGCTTTATTTAAAGCTGGATCTCGTTATGAGTCAGAGGCCGATAACGGATTGACGCATGTCCTAGAGCATATGGTGTTTCGTGGCGCCGGGCGTTTCAAAACGTCGCGTGCACTCAATGAAGCGGCTGAAGATATTGGTGGCATGCTAGAAGCTGCGACGTACCGTGACCTTTTGACATTTTCGACAGCAGCTCATCGCTCCAAGATTCAAGATGCGATTGAAATTTTAGCGTCCTTGATGACCGGGCCCAAATATCAGCACCTTGAGACCGAAAAAGAGATCATTTGTGAAGAAGTTTTAGAGTCTCTTGATGCGCGTGGACGTATGATTGATATCGATAATGTGTCGCATCGATTTATCTTCGAAGGCCATAGCCTTGCGAAACCGATTGAAGGCACTCTCGGAAATGTTAAGGGGTTTACCCACCGAGACCTTCGTCGATATCAAAAGCGCCTTTTCAATGCTTCAAACGGGGTTGTCGCACTTTCGGTTTCGAAATTTTCATCGGACATTTGGGGCTGGCTTGAGGATGCTTTCGGTGCGTTACCTTCCGGCGAGGCCCAGGCTTCAAGTGCGCCGTTATTGGACCGACCCTCCGGTTATAAGCATATTCGACATACAGGTTCTCAGGTAGAGCTGAGGCTCTCATACCGGGGAATTGCTCCCCAGGACCCCGATTACCCCGCTATGGTTCTATTAAATCGAATTCTTGGCGAAGGAATGTCATCGCGCCTTCAGACCGAGCTCATCGATGATCTTGGATTGGCCTATTCACTCTTTGCGTCGAGCACAACCTACTCTGATTGCGCGACCTATGATTTTGACTGCTTGGTTGCGCCTGGAAAATTCTTGAGCTGCTTCCAAGAGCTGGTGAAGTTTGCGCACCGTGCAACTCGGGCGCGTTACTCTGAAGCAGAGCTTGAGCGTGCGCGGCGTCGCCACCTATATGCGATTGAATTTATGGGGGACTCGCCTGCTGATATGACGTCTTGGTATGGTCGTCATCAACTTTACGAATTGCCGGGGACGTTGACATCTTTGCAGGAAGAACTCGAGGCTGTCACAGCCAAAGATCTAAGACGAGTCGCCAAGCGGGTCTTTATTGAAGGCCCGGCCTGGGCGGTTAGCGTAGGTCCCTTGGATAGAGAGACCCGGGAAGCAGCCGAAGAGCTTGCCAAGGCTCTTCTTTGTTAACCTGCGGTCAGGTCGTTGAGCGCGACATGCATCGACATCAAGCCGACTGAAACCTTGGCTTTACCTTTGCCGTCGAGGGACTCGATAACCCCACGCTTACCAGCGAGGAGACCAACCGTGACTCGCACTTTATCGCCTACTTTATATTGGACCGTCTTTTGCTTCTCAGCTTTTTTCTGTTGAGCCTTCTGTTGGACGGCTATCTCTTTTGCGACATCGATTGAATCGTTGGCGCGTGACCAAGCAAAAAAGTCGTACATCGGTTGAAGTGCCGTGAGAGCCTTACCAACGTGCTCGATGAGGTCCGAGCCAAGCTCGATTGCTTCACTCGCCGAGAACCGTCGACCTATAAAGAGAGTTTCCTCTGATTCATCGGCGAGGTGTTTGGCAACTTCATCCCATTGTGCGTCGTTTATTTCAGACGGGGGAATATTCAATTCATGAAAGCAGAGCCTCAGATCTGTACCTGATGTTTGACAAGAATCTGTTGCCTTTGCTTTTCCTGAATCCTGCTCAAGCCTTGCCCGTAGATTGCGACGGTCAACAGATGCGGTCGCGGCGATGAAAACGCCTACATCGAGCGTCTCTGCAGAGAGCTTCGCGCCAATGACGATATGTTTGTCTTGTGGAGAGGTCTGAAAGACGGTGGCGCTCGAGAGCTCTAATCGGTCTAAAATTTTATTGAGACTATCGCGTTGTGATTTATCGCGGTACCAATAAAACCATTGTGCTTCGACAGATTTACCGTTGGTGATGTTCGGTATCTCATCGGAAGAGCCAGTTACCAAGCCAGTATGATTGAGTTGATATTGGTCTCGGGTTGCGTCGATAAGCTTGATGAGGGCTTCTTTGGCCTTCATACGGGTGAGGTTATGGACCATACTGCTCCATTTTTCCTCGGTGTAGGCATCAAAGTTTTCTTGGTTGAGTCCTTCAAACGCAGTCATGCAGGAGGCTCTAGCTTCCGGAGCGTGCTGCGTCAATCTCTCAATGCGGGCGAGTCGAGATTTGCACTTTGTCGATTTTTTTGGTCGTGGACGAAGGGAGCCAGTCGGGCTCGACTTCAATTAAAATCCAGCCTTGACCACGGTGTTCCCAGATCTGTGTTTGTGTTACCGTTTTTACAATCGTGCTGGGAAGTTGGGTGCTTTGCGAGCGTACGATCACCCTAGCTTTAACTGGCTCTGTGTGTTGAACCGAGACATGTCGAACCTCGATGTTCTGGATATCGAGAGTTTCTTCGACGTCGGAGAGGGCGTCGTAGAATGTCGATTGTTCTTCGGGGGTGATGAGACGGGCTGCTGCATCGTAGCGTTTCCAGCGAAGATGGTCATTGAACTTTGCGACGGTAGGTTGCAGAGGGATGCCCGCTCTTTGAAATGTAGAGCAACCGGCAGACAACAGAATGAGGACCAAAATGACGCTTCTCATATGCGCAGGCTACCATGCCCCCAAATAGTTGCTACTTTTAGGCCGAGATGATGAGCAGAACGATTGAAAATGCGCAGAGCTGGGACGGTATTCGCCAGAGCGAGATTGCTTGGTTAGCGACCACCGGAAGGTTTGAGTTTCCGGCGGTGTTGATTGTTCAAGACCACGAGTATGGCGAACGCTTGACCGAGGTCTTACGAAGTTTTGGGCGTCACGCGATTTTCGTCGAAGGTGAAATTACAACACCTTGGGAGGGAGTGAGTCCTGAGCCAGATGCCTTGGCTCGCCGTTATTCTTTGAGAAACCAGCTAAGGTTTGGCGCTTCACCTGAGTTAATTGTCCTAAGTGCCGAACTCGCACAGCAACGCTGGATGAGTGACGAGATATTTGCTGAGCTTTCCTTTGAGCTTGAAGAAGATGCGGAGCTTGAGCCCTTGGATTTAGGTGAGCGACTCTTGAATTGTGGCTACTTAAGGGTGGACCGCGTCGAGGAGCCGGGCACGTTCACCGTTCGGGGTGGCGTGGTTGAGTGTTTCATACCCGGTAGTTCTTTGCCGCTTCGCTTTGATTTCTTTGGTGACGAGCTGGAGTCGATTCAGCAATTTCAGATCGACACTTTGGCACCTTGCGGTCGTGTGAAGAGCGTATCGATTTTTCCGATTCGAGATGTCAGCTTCAGTGCTGGAGCAGTTGAGCGTCTTGAGAGTTGGCTGAGGCATTATGGTGAGCGGGTCGCAGTGCCAACGCGTCGAATTCATGCGTATCTCGAAGACGCGCGCGCGGGCCGGTATTTTGCCGGTTGTGATGCTTTATGGCCGGTCATGATGGGTTCCGGTGTTCCAATTCTTCGGAGCTTCATGCGGGGACGGACGGTTTACTTACATGAATCGACCGAGCTTTTGAGCCATTGGGAAGAGCGCTATGAGCGTGCAACCGCGTCTTTTAAAGAGGCATGTGAGCTTGGTGATGTTGCCGTTGACGTTGAGGAGCACTTTGTCGGGCATGCAGAAATGCAGAGTTTGCTTCAGATGGGAGAGCGCGTTGTTACGCTCTCACACTTCGCGGTTGAAAATCAGCGTCGCTTGGTCGAGCTCAAGCGACTCTTTGAGCTTGAAGATGCAGTCTCGCTAAGGCGCAAGGACCCTTCTCTTGGTTCTCTACTTGAGCCGGCAGTGGAGGCGATGAAGGCCCAGCTCTCGCGAGGAGGGCATCTTTTGATCGCCGCGTCGAGCTCGGTGAAAGCCGAGCGACTTCGGGAACTCTTTCGGGAACATCGACTCGATATTCCAGTCGTCGCGAAGGTACCCGAAGCACTTTTACAAGGACGTTGGGACCGCGAGCGCTGGAGTGGGTTAACCAGGGCAACACTGGAGGAGAGCTTTATCGATGTCGATCGCGACCTTATGGTTCTCCATGACGGTCTCTTTTTTGAGCGCCCTGCTCGGACCGCGAAAAAGCGACGCGCTGTTTCAAAGGATGGCCTCCAGGACCTAAAGACCCTGAGTCATGGCGACCCCATCATTCATGTGGAACACGGTATTGGTCGGTACCAGGGGCTGAAGCGGCTCAACGCTGGTGGCGTGCCGGGCGACTATGTTCAGCTCGAATATGCGGATGGCGATAAGCTCTATCTTCCTATTTATCGATTGAATCTTTTGCAGCTCTATCGTGGTCCGTCGGATAAGGCTCGGCTTGATAAGCTGGGTGGCGTTCGCTGGGAGAAGGTCCGAAAGAAGGTTAAAGATGCGCTCATCGCGATGGCTCATCAGCTCCTAGAGGTTCAGGCACGACGTGCCGCTCTTGAGGGGCACCAGATGGCGCGGCCTGATGAGCACTACGCTGCTTTCGAAAAGTCCTTTCCATTTAAAGAGACGCCTGATCAAGCGCAGGCAATCGCTGACGTAATCGATGATCTGTGCAGCTCAGAGCCGATGGATAGACTGATTTGCGGGGATGTTGGTTTTGGAAAGACTGAAGTGGCTCTTCGGGCGACCTTTCTCAGTGTGAGTAATGGGTATCAGGTGCTCATTTTGGTGCCAACGACTGTCTTGGCTGAGCAACATGCCCGACGTTTTCGTGAGCGACTTGAGCCCGAGGGTATCAATGTCGAGGTGCTCAACCGTTTTCGGACCAAGTCGGAGCAAGGTAAGATTGTTGAGCGTTTGAAAGCTGGGCGGGTTGATGTCGTGATTGGGACACATCGATTGCTTTCAGCAGATATATCCCCAAAAAAGTTAGGCTTATTGGTTGTTGATGAAGAACATCGTTTCGGTGTGAAGCATAAGGAACGCATTAAGCAGCTCAAGCATCGTGTGAATGTCTTGGCCATGAGCGCCACGCCCATTCCGCGAACTCTCTACATGTCTCTCTCGGGGATTCGAGATGTTTCAGTCATCTCAACCCCTCCCTCGCAGCGTGATGATATCCGGACGGAAATAGCACGCTTCGACGAGGAACTCATTAAGGGAGCCATCGAACGTGAACTTCAGCGGGGAGGGCAAGTCTTTGTCTTGCACAACAAAGTCCAGTCAATTGATGGCTTTGCTGAGACCATTCGAGGCTTGGTGCCGAGTGCGAGGGTGGCGGTAGCTCATGGGCAAATGACCGGTTCGAAGCTCGAAGCCATTATGGTTTCGTTCGTGCGTAGGGAGGTCCAAGTCCTTGTTTCAACGACGATTATTGAGAATGGCATCGATATTCCATCTGCAAACACCATGATCATTGACCGAGCGGATACCTTTGGTTTGAGTCAGCTCCATCAAATCCGAGGGCGTATTGGCCGGGGACGTCAGAAGGCTTACGCATTTCTTCTGCTTCCTCGCACCGAGTCGGTCACGCGCGATGCGGCTTCACGACTCAATATTCTTCGGCGGTTTTCGAGCTTGGGCGCCGGTTACGAAATTGCTCGACACGACCTTGAACTCAGGGGAGCGGGGGACCTTCTTGGTGCAGAGCAGTCGGGACACGTCGCGGCCATTGGCTATGAGCTTTATATGCAGCTACTTGAAGATGCTGTGAAGCACGTGAAGGGACGCAAAGATGTCCTAACAGTCGAACCGGAGATCAAGCTGCCCTTCAGCGCAGTTATTCCAGATTCTTGGATGCCTGATCCAATGTATCGTCTTGATTTATATCGACAATTATCAACGGCAGTCAGCGATGAGGAGATCTGGGAACTGGAGGAAGATGCCGTCGCATCGGCTGGTAAACCTCCCGAGGAGTTCCGCTCTCTTATCGAAATGATGCTCCATCGTCGGCGATTGAAGCGCTTGGGAGTGAGTGTGATGAGCGTTGGCATTGTGGAGACCGAACTTAAGGTGGCGCTCAATTTTATAGATGGCGCTCCGATTCGCCCAGAGTCCATGATGGCGCTTGTGACCTCGGAGCCTAAGAGCTTTGAAGTGCGGCCAGACGGCCGGCTGGTCCTCAAGATGATGACGCTTAAAAACGCGGAACCACATAGTCATTTACGTGGTATTACCAAAGTCCTAGATCGACTGGTTCAAAACTGCTTGGCGGTCTGAAAACCCCGTCAGGCTTAGCAAATCCGTCTCGCACGTTGCATCAGACCGCCTATTGCGTCATAAAGGGCGACGGATCGAATTTTTGGGGACTAAGGGAGATACATGCCTACATTCACTCCAAAATTGCCCACGTCTCCTAACCCGTGTATCGGGAGAAAAGACTATACAGGGCGGTACCTTGCGCGTCTTCACCACTACAATATCTCGCTTTTTGTAGGGTTGCCTGGAATTGGTAAGACCACCTTGCTCTTTCATCTCGCTCAGCTCGCGCGTGAAAAGATGGAGCTTGAGACGTCTGTGTATCTACCGCTCTTCCCGGGAGAAGGAATCTCCTCGGTTTTGGCGAGAACCGAGGCGCGTATTTTAGGTCGTGCTGGCCAGTCATCTGAGAGTCAGGCCGATGCTTACCGACGTCTGACCGATTTATTGGACGGCCACAAGACCCTGCTTATCTTGGATAACCTCCATTGTTTCCGCCATGACGATTTGGTTGCACTCTTGCGTACCGTGTCGGCGTATCCTGGTTCCTACCGAATCGTCGCTGGCTCAAATTTTGAGCCTGACCTCTCCGCGATGGAGCGGTCTCTCATGCACGTCGAGTTACTCAAGCAGCTGCACCCGGTTGAAGTAAAAGAAATTTTGGAGTCTCGCGGTGTTGAGGGTGAACTGCGGGATACCTTGCAACGCGATGCAGTTCGAGGCGGGGCGTCGGCGCACCCGCTAACCCTTCATTTCGTGATCAGCTTGGCCCGCTCAAGCGGTCGTCTGCCGGACGATGATTTTTTGATGGGGCTGACGGCTCGCTCTCAGAAGACCTTCCAAAAAGTCTGGGAGACTCTCAACAATGCAGTAACGGAAACTCAGCACAGAGTGATGGTTACGCTTGCCCATATCGGTCTACCTATCGAGGTCGAATTTGCGCGCTCAATTTTGGGTAAAGACGTTGACGAACTTCTACGGGTCCGTTTCATCGAAGAGTATGATGGCTCCATTGGCTTGGCCCGAACTGTACGGAAGCTGCTAGAAAAGGCGCCTTTCGCTATTGAGCGCGACACATGCCGTCGTATTGCTCAGCATCTTCGGGACCGAGCGACTGAACTCGGTGAGCCTATGGGGATTCTCCGAGCGGGAGAACTCCTGGCGCACGCTGGAGACGCTGAGCTTGCACTCGATACCTTCTCCACTGGCTGGGAAGCGGTTCGAGACTTTGGCTTCTCTCAAGCGTACTTAAAATCGCTTGCGTCGATACCTCTAGGCAACGTCGATGCTGATAGAGTTCGGGTACTCTCAGCCCGCGCGCGTATGCGCCAAGGGAACCCAAGTGCGGTTCGTGGCGAGATTGAGGAACTCGCCAAAGGCAACGACTCTTGGGCAGTCGCGCGCTCACTTGCGGCTCTGACCTATATTTACGATTACGAAGGTAATTCGAAAAAGGTTGTTCAGTCTTTTAAGAACTTGGAAAAGCTAACCGATTCGAATGACAGTCTTTTATTCTCCGGGCCACTCGCTGCCAACGCGATGGTTAAGCTCGGACGACTTAACGAAGCTGAAAAATTAGCGAAACGCCTCTTGGAGCTTCTCGACGGTTCGGGTCAGTTTGACCGTCAGGGTGATATGCACCGTCTGATCGCTCGAATCTCCTCGCAGGCTGGACACCTCAAGGATGCAACGCATCACGCGATCGAAGCGGCCCGTTGTTTCGAGCAGGCGGGTGACCTTTATTATTGCGCGATTGCCTGGGGTTATGTTGGCGACTTGCAACGTGAGGCAGGTCAGTTTGAAGATGCGAAAGAGTCTTTTAGTAAGTTTCAGCACTATGCGACGGAGTGGGGTGATAGAAACCTTATTCAGATTGCGAAGTTAGCCACCGCTTGGGTTTCCCTCGATATTGGTGACCTCTCACACGCGAATAAGCAGATTACAGAGATCGAGAAGGATATCGGTGCTGCACCAAGCACACGGCTACGTCGATACTTAAAGGCTGCAAAAGTTGTCCTTGAAGCGGGGCGTGGACGTCATAGTACCGCAGTCGAAGAACTCCCTGAAATGGTCGAGTCCTGGGATGCCGCTGGTCAAAATAGCATTGCGGACATTTTACGTGCCCAACTGGTTCGGTCCTTGATCGCTTCGGGCGATTTGGGAAGCGCGCAGTCTATTGTTGCAGAGGCACTCGAGCGGCTGAGTGAGAAGACTGCGGGGCCACGGCGAGCAGTGTTTCTACGCGAGAGTGCACTGATTCGGTTGCGTCGTCACGAGAATGAGCAGGCGATGGAGGAGCTTAACAAAGCGTGTAAGCTATTCGTCAAAGCGGGTAATCGGCGTGAGGAAGTACTCACATTACATCGCATCGCGCACGCGGGTCTGGATCAAGGTGATATCGACTTGGCCGATGAACGGGCTAAACAGGCACTGTCTCTTGCAAAGCGTATTAAACACGAACGAGCAATTGCGTTGGCCAAAGAGGTCTCAGCGCGCATCGCGATGGTAAACGAGAATTTTCCGAAGGCCCTCGAGCATGGAAAAGAAGCTTTTATTTCTTTGCGTAAGCTCGGTGATGATCGAGGAACCTTGCATGTTTCAGAGCTTCTCTTGCGTATTTATCTCGCCTCTGGAGATGTCGGAAGTGCTCTAAATATGGGGCCGAAGGTCAAATCATATGCTGAACGTGTAGGCATGACGGACATGCGGGTT
>JAYYQC010000126.1:0-14981 GCA_036128675.1 Myxococcota bacterium
CGTGCTGTCGCTCTCACTGGTGTCGCAGCATTTCGCCGCGGCAACGTAGAAGCAGCGAGTCGCTGTTTTCGAGAGTTGCCTGAAGGGGCACACTCGCCGCAAACAAGTGCGATGATGTGGCGTTTAGGCGAGGCTATTGCTTTCGCATCTCAGAATAGAAAGCGAAGACTTGCATATCAGCGTAGCTGGATTTCCGAACTTAACCGTTTACCGAGTGAACTCCAGGATTTAGCGATTCAAGTTTTGGTTCATCTTGCTATTCAGCCACGCGAGCGGATGATCTATCTCTACGAAGAGGACGAATATCAGATCAGCTTCGAAGAAGCCGTGATGCTCGATGGTAGTGATTATGGAGCCATAATCGATGCCGTCCGGGGCTGCGTGACTGTTGGTGAACAAATGTTCGCTCTCAAGACACGGTTGCAGCGTGCGATCCTAGCTCGGCTCACATTCAACGACGGAAAACTCATTCCCAAAGCAACACTTTTGGAAGAAGTTTGTGAAGATCTTGGAGAAGAGGTCGATGCCAAGTCTCTTGATAAAGCCTTCGACGAACTTGTTGAGCTTCTCGCCGATGTCTCACTGATTAAATTTGAGGGCAAAAAGACTGGATTTAAAGCCAAGCTGGGCAAGAATATTGTTCGAATCTTACCGATCTTAATCGCCGATCCAGACCTCAGTGAAGAGCAGATTACGTTGATTAAGTTCTTCCAGGCGAGCCATCAGGGCACCATTCAGGATGTTACCGACGCTACACCATTGTCCCGCGCTGTCGCACGACGAGAGTTACAGCATCTGAGCGAGTGTGGTTATGTGGAAGTTGTAAAAGAAGGTCGTAGTCAGATGTATAGGCTACGATAATGAGCCGTCATTCATAACGCTCCGCGAGTTGACTTCCAAACAACTCAACTTTAGACACTCAACCACAATCATCGGGTTAAATACCCGTTAGCGTGGGAGAGGGCATGAACGCCGAACAGTTGGCAGAGTTGAACGCCTTAGCCGAAAAAGGCGGTGGCGAAGTTCGAATTGCAAAGCAGCATGAGGCAGGCAAGCTATCTGCACGAGAGCGTATCGATGCTCTTTTGGACGCGGGCAGTTTTGTAGAGCTTGATAAATTCAAAGTACATCGTTGTGACGATTTTGGAATGGGCGACAAGAAGTTTCTCGGGGATGGGGTTATCACCGGGTATGGCTTAATCGATGGTCGTCAGGTGTTTCTTTACGCGCAAGACTTTACCGTCTTCGGAGGCTCTCTATCCAAAGCGCATGCAGAGAAGATCTGCAAAGTGATGGACCTCGCAATGAAGGTTGGAGCACCGGTTGTTGGTCTTGCTGACTCAGGTGGCGCGCGTATTCAAGAAGGTGTGGATTCTCTGGCGGGATATGCGGATATCTTTTACCGCAATGTTCAAGCTTCCGGCGTCATTCCTCAGATTTCTTGTATTTTGGGACCCTGTGCCGGCGGTGCTGTGTATTCTCCTGCGATTACTGATTTCATCTTCATGGTTGAGCAATCGAGTTACATGTTCATCACCGGCCCTGATGTTATCAAGACCGTGACGCATGAAGAGGTCTCAAAAGAGGATCTAGGCGGTGCACGCGCACACAATCAAAAATCTGGTGTAGCGCACTTTTCTTACAAGAGCGACACGGAGTGCCTTGAGCATGTTCGGCATCTCTTGAGCTATATTCCCGCCAACAACGCAGAAGACCCTCCTCGTCATGAGTGCACCGATGATCCGAGTCGACGCGCTCCTAACTTGAGTGAATTGATTCCCGATAATCCGAATAAGCCATACGACATCCGTCAAGTCATCGGTACAGTTATTGACCACGGAGAGTTTTTCGAGATTCAAGAACTCTTCGCGCAAAACATCGTCGTGGGCTTTGGCCGATTGGCGGGGCGGTCAGTCGGTATTGTGGCGAATCAGCCGATGCACCTGGCGGGCTGTTTGGATATTGATGCATCGATTAAAGCTTCGCGCTTTGTCCGCTTCTGCGACGCGTTCAACATTCCTCTTATTACCTTCGTTGACGTTCCGGGCTTCCTGCCTGGCCTAGGTCAGGAGCATGGCGGGATTATTAAGCACGGCGCCAAATTGCTTTATGCTTACGCTGAAGCGACGGTGCCAAAAATTACGGTCATTACCCGAAAGGCTTATGGTGGTGCCTACGACGTTATGGCCTCCAAACATATCCATGCGGATATCAATTTAGCGTTCCCTGGCTCCGAGATTGCTGTGATGGGCGCTGAGGGGGCCGTCAATATCATCTTTAAGCGCGAGATTGCAGAGAGTGACGATCCAGACACGACGCGTCAGCGTCTGATTCAGGAATATCGTGAGACTGTAGCCAATCCACGCCGAGCGGCTGAGTTGGGCTACATCGATGAAATTATTTCGCCTGAGCTCTTACGACCTCGCTTGGTCATGTCGCTCGAGATGTTGCGTGATAAGCGCGAAACCAATCCACCCCGCAAACATGGGAATATTCCGCTGTGAGTAAGATGAAGAAGTTCAAACGAGTTCTCATCGCAAACCGCGGTGAGATTGCAGTAAGGGTAGCCAGAACCTTACGTGAGCTCGGCATTGAGACGGTCGCTGTTTACTCAGATGCCGACCGCCGAGCGCCTCATGTTTTGGTTGCGGACTATGCATACCGAGTTGGTCCTGCACCAGCCCCTGAGAGCTATTTGCGTACTGATGTCATTTTGGATGTCGCAAAGCGTGCTGAGGTCGATGCGATTCACCCGGGCTATGGCTTTCTTTCCGAGAATGCTTCATTCGTTGAAGCAGTCGAAGAAGCGGGGATTACCTTCATTGGTCCTTCACCGCATGCAATGAGGGTCATGGGCTCAAAAACCGGTGCACGCGAAGCGATGATTGCAGCGGGCGTTCCCGTTGTGCCTGGAAGCGAAGGAGCAATCGGGAATGAGGATGAGGCACTCACGGTAGCCGCGGATATTGGGTATCCCGTCATGCTCAAGGCATCTGCCGGTGGTGGCGGTAAGGGGATGCGTTTGGTGCATAGCGCAGACGATCTCCCAAAGGCCTTCCGGGCAGCCGCGTCAGAAGCGCGCAACGCGTTTGGTGATGAGACCGTCTACATCGAGAAAGCAGTTCTCGAACCTCGACACATCGAGGTTCAGATCTTAGGCGGACCCGATGGTCGCTCGTTGTGGCTTGGCGAACGCGAATGCTCGATGCAGCGTCGACACCAAAAGGTCATCGAAGAAACCCCCTCAACCTTCGTTAACGATGATCTGAGACGACAGATGGGGGAAGTCGCATGTCGAGCGGCTGACGCGGTGGACTATGTTGGTGCTGGTACTGTCGAGTTCTTGATGGACCGTGACCACAATTTCTATTTCCTAGAAATGAACACGCGGCTTCAGGTGGAGCATCCTGTTACTGAGCTGTGTTGTGGCATCGATTTAGTTGAGGCTCAGATTCGCATCGCACAGGGTGAACCCATCGGTTATACCCAAGATGAGATTAAACGAACTGGGCATGCAATCGAAGCACGTCTTTATGCGGAAGATCCCTCACAGAACTTTCTCCCGAGTCCGGGATTTATTCGCGAGCTAAACTTTCCGCATTGGCCGGGCGTTCGGATCGACTGCGGCGTTTCGCAAGGCTTTGAGGTACCTCGATACTACGACCCGATGATTGCAAAGGTCATTGCTTATGGTGAAGACCGTGAGCAGGCGCGCCGAAGACTACATCGGGCACTCGAAGAGACGGCGGTCAAAGGTATTACTACGAACAATAGGTTCCTGATTGAGCTTTTAGACTCAGAAGAGTTTATCAGTGGTAATTACCACACCGGTTCGATTGCAGAGCTTATGGCCCGTGATGAACCAGAATCATCGGAGCGAGAAAAAGATATCGCAACGATCGCTGCTGTTATTCAGACATTCGCTCAAGACCGCCAGTCAGCACGTTTGGTCGCAACAGGTGGTGAGACGGCTGGCGCTGGAACGGGCCCAGGTTGGCGCGGAACTTCTTGGCGACGGGGGATGTTTTAAGATGCACTATGTCGCGCTTATTCAAGGTGAAGAACGACAGGTAGAGGTCACTGAGATTTCTCCTGGCTTTTATCGAGTTGAAATTGATGGTCGTAGCTTCGAGGTCGATGCTGCGATTCTCTCCGATAGCCACTCCTCCATCTTACTTGACGGAGCCTGCTACGACGTTCAGTTCGACGGCACATCTCCTGAGCGTCAGGTCTTGGTCGATGGCAAGGTCCACGCCGTAGAAGTCTTGGACCTTCGCACTGTTCGATTGCGGAAAGCACAAGCAAGCGCTGCTTCCCACGATGGCCCTGCTGAGGTCTCGTCGCCAATGCCAGGTAAGATTGTCGAGATCCTCGTGAAAGAGGGTGAAGAGGTCAAAGCCGGTCAAGGGTTGATCATCGTTGAGGCGATGAAGATGGAGAATGAACTGAAGGCCCCGAAGGATGGCGTAGTTGGTTCGATCAAGGCGGCACAAGGTGCGGCAGTCGACGGAGGTGCAGTCCTCTGCACCATCGAGTCCAGCTCCTAAAAAGATTTATTTGTTTCTCTTTGAATTATGGTTAGGCTTGCCACGTCTCCAATGATGGAGTTCGTGACTGCGGGTTGAGGGAGAAAATTTATGAAGATGCTGGCTTCTCTTAAGACGAGTTTTGTTGTGGCTACGTTCTTGGTTGTCTCTGGAACGTCTTACGCGATGGAGCCAATTCCGGGTGAAGATCGCTTCGCTCAAAGCGCTGGCGGTGACAGCTCTTCGTTTATGGCTGGAGCCACCTTTGGTCAGATTGGCGATGAGGTCTACATGCAGATCTCGCCACGTTTCGAATTTTCAGCTGGCAAGTGGGGCTTTGGTCTTCAGGTTCCGCTGAACCTTTTGGTGTGGGAATACCAAGACGACTCAACCGTCATTCGCCAAGAGGATTGGGATGAGCCCTCAGACTTCTTCCGAATGGTCCGGTACGTTCAGTATGGACATAAGCGTGACCCTCTTTATGCCCGCTTCGGCACCCTTGCTTCGGATATTGGCCACGGCACGATTATGTCGCGTTACCTGAACACGGCAGACCTCAATACTTTCCGTCCCGGACTTCATACCGAGATCAATCTCGACGTCGGTGGAATCGAACTGATGACCAGTGATGTCGTGACGTTGTGGGGGCAGAGTTCTCTTTCACAGCTGGTTGGTACCCGTGTCCACGTAAAGCCCATGGGTTTTGTAGCTCCAGAATCAGTCTTCAACATGTTCGCGGTTGGCTTCAGTTATGTCGCTGACCTCAACGCACCGGGCACCCTTTCCACGGTGACCGACGCTGAAGGAAATACGACGTTTGAGATCGACGATGATGGTCGTTATGTCGTAGCAGAGTCAGGGGCATTGGGAGTCGTTGGTATCGATGTCGAGGCCGATGTGCTTGATACCGATGTTCTCGATATCTTGCTTTACACCGATTACAACATGATTGGAGATGCTGGAAATGGTCTCCATATCGGTACGCTGATGGACTTTAATTTCAGCCTTGGAATCTCTGTCCGGATGCCAGTACGTTTTGAGTACCGTATCTTTGATGCGGACTATATCCCGCAATACTTCAATTCGTTTTATGAAATTGAGCGCTTCTCAGTTTTGGCAGATGGCGTTTCCGGGCTGACCAAGAAGACGATGGTTCAGGGTATGCTTGGTGAGGGCGATGATAGCGACCAGCTCACCGGTTATTACGGCGACCTCGCGTTCGACTTTGCGGGTTTGGTTCAGATTGGTGGTATTCTCGAAGCTTATGAGGGTCGGGACAACATCATGACCATGTTCGCGTCGGTGCCAGCGCTCGAAGTCGTGAAGGCCAAAGCATATTATGCGAAGACAGGTATCGAAGATGCCGGCGATGCATTTAAGCTCGATGACCGGTCGCTTCTTATTGCACAAGCTGAATACGAGATTTACCCGAGTCTATACTTTGTAGGTCGCTTCACGCGGCGTTGGGTACTTGAGACCGAAGGCAGTGATGCAGGTACTTACGTTTCCAACGACGATTGGAGTGCGGGTATAGATTTTTCATTTGATTTCAACTGATTCGTCCTAAACCTACCTTTGAAGACTCGCCACCACCCCCATGTCTCCTTATACTAGGATCATGGCGGGTAAAGATGATTGGTCGACGCCTGATCAGACCGATGGTGACGTTGCTGTCGCCGAAGAGGTCAAGGTCAAGCGGCCTAAGATGTACAAGGTGCTCGTGCACAACGACGATTACACCACCATGGAGTTCGTCGTGATGGTTCTACGCGTCGTCTTCTTCTTAGATGAGGCTCAATCCACCTCTGTAATGCTGCATGTTCATAGAAACGGGTCTGGAGTGGCAGGGGTCTATACCTTTGAACTTGCAGAGACCCGCATTCGCAAAGCGACCGACCTGGCGCGACAGAACGATTATCCACTCAAGTTTTCTATGGAGCCTGTCTAAATGATTTCACGAGAGCTCGAAGTAGTCTTTAACCTAGCCCTTAAAGAAGCCGAGACTCGACGCCACGACCTTGTCAGTGTTGAGCACCTTTTCTTCGCGCTTCTTCATGACCCCTATGCTCGAGAAATCATCGAAAATTGTGGTGGGTCAATTGATAGCCTTCGCCAGAAAGCGCTTCAGGCGCTTGATAGTCTTCCCATGGTGCCTGACGAGATGGAGTACGACATCGAGCAGACTCAGGGGTTGTCTCGGGTTTTGCAGCGTGCGGCCATTCATGTGCAGTCCTCAGGTAAGAAGACAATGGATGCGGGCGATGTCCTTGCAGCAATCTTCAAGGAGCCAGAGTCACGTACTGCCTATCTCCTGAGTCAGGAAGGCATCACCCGTCTCGATGTTCTTGAATACGTCTCCCATGGAGTCTCGAAAATCGACGGCGAAAAGCCCGCGTATGAGAGTTCCGGCGATGAAGATGTCGCGCCCGCTGATGGCGAAGATGAAGAAGGCGGTAAGCGGAAACAGACCGCACTCGAGGCGTTTACAACTGAGCTTGTCGACCGAGCTGCGGCGGGTAAGATCGATCCATTAATCGGACGGAAAAAAGAAGTCGAGCGGGTGATTCGCGTTCTGTGTCGCCGCCGCAAAAATAACCCAATATTGGTTGGGGAAGCGGGGGTCGGAAAGACCGCCATCGCCGAAGGACTTGCCCGTGCAATCCACGACGGCTCGGTTCCAGAAATTCTTCGAACGGCAGAGGTGTACTCGCTGGATATGGGGTCTCTCATCGCCGGGACCAAATTCCGCGGCGAATTTGAGCAGCGCTTAAAAGCTGTTGTTCGGGAACTCAAAGACAAACCAGATGCGATTTTGTTCATCGATGAAATCCACACGATTGTCGGGGCCGGTGCGGTCAGTGGTGGAACCCTAGACGCGTCCAATATTCTCAAGCCGGCGCTCTCGAATGGAGAGCTTCGTTGTATTGGGTCAACGACTTACAAAGAGTTTAAAACTGCGTTCGACAAAGACCGGGCCTTGGCCAGACGCTTTCAAAAAATCGATGTTCCTGAGCCTACTGTCGAGGAGACATTTGATATCCTCAAGGGGCTCATCCCCCGCTACGAGGAGCATCACGACGTCTCCTATACCCAAGGCGCTCTTCGGACGGCAGCCGAGCTCGCCGCAAAGTATATCAACGAACGTTTCTTACCGGATAAAGCCATCGATGTTGTGGATGAAGCCGGTGCCGCAGTCAGGATGCAGCCACCGAGTAAGCGGCAGAAGACCATTCGAGCAAAGGATGTCGAAGCGATTGTGTCCAAGATTGCGCGTATCCCCGCACAGAGTGTGTCGAGAGATGACCGCGAGCGACTCAAGCGCCTTGAGTCTGACTTGAAGCTTCTTATTTACGGTCAAGATGAAGCCATCACTCAGGTCGTTTCTGCGATAAAACTTTCGAGGGCTGGGCTTTCAGCTCCACGGCGACCGGTTGGCTCATTCCTCTTTTCTGGGCCTACCGGTGTAGGGAAAACCGAGCTTGCAAGACAGCTTGCCGAAGCACTTGGCGTTCAGATGATTCGCTTTGATATGAGTGAATACATGGAGAAACACACTGTTTCTCGGTTAATCGGTGCGCCCCCTGGCTACGTAGGTTTTGACCAAGGTGGCCTTCTGACGGATGCTGTCCTCAAGAATCCTCACGCGGTCCTGTTACTGGACGAGATTGAAAAGGCTCATCCCGACCTCTTTAACGTTTTGTTGCAGGTCATGGACAACGCATCTCTGACCGACAACAACGGACGTAAGGCGGACTTTCGAAATATCATTTTGATCATGACCACCAACGCCGGTGCCTTCGAAATGGATACAACATCTATTGGTTTTGGAGAGTCCAAGTCGCAGAGCAAAGATGGGAAGAAGAGTATCGAGAAAACGTTCTCTCCGGAGTTTCGTAACCGGCTCGATGCCTGGGTACCTTTTAGCCACCTTGAGAATACAATTATCGAACAGGTCGTCGATAAGCTGGTCGGTGAGCTTGAAGAGCAGCTTGTCGGCAAGCGGGTTAGCTTGGAGCTTTCTCCGGAAGCGCGGTCTTGGTTTGCAATTAAAGGCTACGATCGTCGCTATGGTGCGCGTCCGATGGGCCGCCTGATCGATCGCGAGCTTCGCAAACGACTGGCAAATGAGCTTCTCTTCGGAGACCTCCGAGACGGCGGTACAGTTAAGGTTTTGATTGTAGACGAGAAGATCGAGCTAGAGTGCACGCCCCGCCCAACGTCATCGTCGAAAAAGAACAAACGGAAAGAAAAAGACCCCTCACCAGAGGAAGTCAACTAGAGTTGACTTCTCATCTCAATTCTGCGAATAACCACGCTCACCGCGGGCGCCCAGGTAGCTCAGTCGGTAGAGCAGGGGACTGAAAATCCCCGTGTCGGCAGTTCGATTCTGTCCCTGGGCACCATTTCTTACCTTCGATTCCAGCCTTTCTTCGAACCACAACGAGCGTTATGGTTGAGCCATGGCAAGGATTCTTATTTGTGACGAAGATACAGAGGCCCGTGGCGCACTTGCTGGCCAGCTTGTTGAGTTGGGGCATCAGGTAATACAGGCTGACTCGGGTGATGCCGCAATTGAACGCGTTCAGAGCGACCATCCAACCGTACTTTTCATTGAGCCAGATCTAGGCGAACGCGACGGTGTTGATATTTTAAAGTCGCTGCGACAGCGCGGCTTTGAGTTGCCGGTATTCTTTGTGGCTGGGAAGCTGAAATCTTCTCTGGTTGCCGAAGCGATGCAACATGGCTTGAAAGATTTCATGCTCAAGCCGGTTGATGCAGCCCAGCTTGAAAAGAAGCTCAACGATGCACTCGATAACCTTCCTGAATCGGTTCAAGAGCATGCCGCGGCTGAACATCAGCCCGAGAGAAGATGGCTGGTTGTTTCAGCATCAGAGCGCATCGCACAGGCACTTGTGAACGACGTGGGGGACGATGTTTCTCTGCAGCAAATCGAGGAGCTCGACGAGCTTGGGGGCTTTAATGATGAACGGCCAGTTGAGTGTGTTGTTGTCGATGCACCTCGAGGTGCTCAGCTCGATGCACTTGTATCGGGATTAAAGGATGCGCTGCCAGATGCTTCTCTTGTAGCGGTTTATCCTCACCGTACCCCACTTCCCGCCGCGCGGGCTTGGGAACAGGGGTTTCACTTGGGTGTGACTCCGCCCTTCAACAGCGCTAAGGTGTCAGCTTTTGTTGGCGCGCGAGATGTTACTACACAGGTACTCGTGGGAGATACACTGATACAGCCCCATCCACCGGCCTCGGAGGACGATGCTCTAGAGGACTACCTCACCAGTGTTCAATCCACTGTTCTCGCGGCAGTAGAGGATCTTGGGGCAGCGTGCGCCGAGCATTGTATCCTAGATCTTCGATGGTTGCCGCAGCGTCATGACACGCAAGCACTCGCTGGCGCGGCTGTGACTCAGGCGATTCAATATGGTGTTGATGTTATCGCCGTAGGCGATGTTGAAACACAAAGCTATTTCAAAGATATCGGTGCGTCCCGTTGGGTTGACGACCTCTCTGAATGGTTGACCTAAGTCTACCAAAATAGCTGAAATAAGAATTGAATTGGTGGTTTGACCCTCATTGATGCGGTGTGTTACCATTGCGCCATGTCTGCCTCAAAAATTGTAAAACGATATGCAAACCGCAAGCTCTATGACACCGAGCGCAGCTGCTATGTGACGCTCGATGACATTGCCGTGATGATTCGGTCCGGTGAAGAGGTAACGGTTGTTGATAATAAATCTGGCGAAGATCTGACCAGCGTAACGCTCGCTCAAATTATTTTTGAGACCGAGAAAAAGGCCAGCTTTATGCCGCTTGGACTCCTCCGAGGAATCATCCAGAACTCGGGTGAGAGCATCGGGGACTTTGCGAGAGGACAGGTTGAGACCGTTCAGAAATCTGCCCAGGAGATTGGGCGCACAGCGCATAAGCTTCGCGAGCAGATTGGCGGGAGTGTTGGAAACGTTTTACGTGGCAACGACACGCCTACTGAGCCTAATCACCGAGTTAAAGACTTGCTGAACAATTCTCAGAAGACCATCGAGGAAATGCAGAAGACCATTGAAGAGCGCGTTCAAAATGGCCTTGGTTCTGTATCTGACAATGTGCAGCGGGAGATGGAAGATATCTTCGACCGTTTAGGCGACCTTCGCGAGCGTTTCCGCCGCTAAGCCATTTTATCGCCTGCGCACGTTTCTACCTATTACTTCATGCAATAGTCCGTTAGTCTCGCCCCGCCGGAGCTCTTCGCGCCGGTTTGTTAGAGGGGTGGAAAGCGCATGAAACGCGTTGTCGTATTCTTAACAGTTGTTGGGGTGGTGGGTGCCGCCGCGCTGCTTGCTGCTGATTCATATCGGGCAAAGCTTTTAGATCAGACCGTCAACGTACAAGCAGATACTTCCTACACCGTCGAGCGTGGAGCCAACCTTCGTGGCGTTTTGGACAACTTTGCTTCCGATGGTTGGATTGAAGAACCACTTTGGACTTATCGGGCTTTGCGCTTTGAGGGACGCGGTGACTTACGAACCGGTACTTATCGGATTGAACAAGGTACAACACTTCTTGCGCTGATTGATGCGATTGAAAAAGGACGCGTCGTTACTGAGACGCTCACCATTGTTGAGGGCTCGAATCGTTGGCAGATTCGCGAGCAACTTGAGCGGGAAAAATGGATAGATGGTCCGACATTTGACGCCTTATGCGACGACCAGGATTTTTTGAGAAATCTGAAGATTCCAGGTCCTAACTGTGAAGGTTTTATCTTTCCTGAAACCTATCAATTTGCGCGAGGTGTCAGTCCTAAATTTTTGATGACCACGTTTTTAAAGGCATGGCGAGAGAACATCGATGCAGTTGTTAGTGGTGGACGCGGTCCCATGAATCTCGATGACCTTCAGTTCACTACGCTGGCCAGCATTGTTGAGAAAGAGACAGGAGCAGCTAAAGAGCGGCCTCGCATTGCATGTGTTTTCTATAATCGGATGAAGGAGTCTCCACCGTGGAGACTCGAAACAGATCCAACTGTTATCTATGCCGCCACCCTCGCTGATCCTAACTTCGATGGGAATATCAAACGTTCGCATTTACGGACTTTCGATCACCCCTACAACACTTACAAGCGTCGGGGCCTTCCACCTGGCCCGATCGCGAGCCCGGGACGGGCAGCTCTCGAGGCAGTAAAGAATCCGAGTGATTGTAGCGATTTCTTTTTCGTATCGATGAACAACGGTGAGCATGTCTTTTGTCCAACCTATGACTGCCACAAGGCGGCAGTTCAGAAATGGCAGATTGAGTATTTTCGTAACAAGAGAAGGAAAAGATGATGAAACGGGTTTTTACCAATGCGCTTCTTTCAATGTGTCTTCTTATCGCCGGCCTTACCCCTGGACCGACGTGGGCGGCAGAGTCGTTCGAGTTGTTGTCGGCCGGTAGCGCGAAAGATAAGCGGGTTCTTCGCTATGATCTCAAGGTCGGAACGCAGCAGACAGTTCAGACGATTACGCAAGTGCGGGTAGAAAATCCAGCAATGCCACAGCCCATGGTTCAAGAGCATGCAACTCAGCTTAAGGCGACCGTGAACTCGAAAGAAAAGGACGGGAGTTGGAGAATTGAAACACTCACCACAGCCGAGCTATTTCAACAATTTCCGGGTTTGGACGGCCTCCGCTCGAAGCTGAGCATGACGCCGGTCGGCGACCTCAAAGTTCTCAACATGCCTGAACAAATTGCGCAGCTAAGCAAAGCCATGGGCAGCGACAATGAACAAGCGAAACAGCTGATCGAAAGCATGTCAGGAACGAGCTCAAATCAGGCCCTTATGTTACCGAAAGTTGCGGTGGGCACCGGTGCGGTTTGGACATCGAAGACGACCTCATCGATGGGGCAGTTTGGTGATATTATGCTGGACTCTCGTTATGAGATTAAAAAAATGAGCGGTGATCTGATCGAAATCGGATTCGTTGGAAAAATGGAGTTTGGTGAGCTTCTCGGTAAAGTCACCGGAAACAATCCAATGAAGATGCGTCTTACAAAGGCCGAGATCACGGGTACCTACGCCGTGCACCTTAAACGGCCACAGGTCATCGGAACGATGCATTCAATGATGGTCATGGAGGTCGCATTGCCGGGTGGGCAAGGTGGGACCATCAATATGACCACCACCGTTTCGATGCGCGAGCTGAAACCTTAGAACTGCTCGACTTCTTCTAGCGCCCATTTGATCTGTTCGACCGGGTCTTCGAAGGTGTTATTTTTTAGGATGAACTGAACTACACCTTTGCGGTCAAGGATTGCAATTTTAGGCATACTCGCGACCGTTTGCTCGTCTCGGGCGAATTTCCCGAACGCGAGCGACATCGTTGAATCGGTGTAAATTGGGAAGTTAGGTTTATACTGTGCCTTGAACTCGCTGTAGGTCATTTTCTCGCGCTCGACCGACGTTCTTACACCGATGAACTGAGCTTTGTTGGTATCCATTGACTCTACAAACTTCACGAGCTTAGGCATCTCATTTTGACAGTGCGGACACCAGGTCGCGAAGAAGACCAGCACGGTCGGCTTATTAGCCTCAGCGAGATTGACCGAGATGTCTTTTCCTGAGTCATCTTGAACATTGAGAGCAGCTGTGGGGGAGCCACCCGCGCGTCGCGAGGTGAGGAAAGTGGTTTTTCGTTCCTTGTCGAGCTCGGCTTTGATTGTCGCAGCATTCGCGCCACAGCTCTTGAGCCCTGCTTCGAGTCCTTCAAAGAGTGGGTGTTCAGCGTAGAGTTTCTTGAAAGCGTCACAAGCCTGGGTAGTCTGCCCACTGGCTTCGAGTCCCTCGGCAATCCAAGCATCGATGCTCGGGTCAGGGCTTGGGCCCATCATTTGTTTCGAGCCTTGGAGCAGTGGCAGCGCTTCGGCCTTTTTACCTTGGCGGAAAAGCAATGCGCCTCTGGCCAGCTGCAAGGGTGTTGCGAGCATGGGGTGGGTAGCTTTGGGCTCGACGGTTTTTAGACAGGCGTCGACCATCTCGAGACGTTGGTTGGCTTGTGCAAATGCAAAACATGCGAGGATTGCTTCGCCGACTGCGGCGAGTCCAGGCAACGGCGGCTGAGGGATGAGCTTCTCAATTTTGGGTGAGGGGGCTGCACCTTTGTCTAGCGCGCCGAGATAACTTTGAACCATGAGCTGAAAAGCTTGGATAGCGAGCTGTGGACTCTCGGCGGTTACGAGATAGTCGGCAATGGCCTCAGCTTGCTCGCGCGGTTCTTGGGTTTGTCCCAGAAGAGCCTCAAGACGTTTTTGGTCGAGGCTCAAGGGTGCGCCTTGAAGGATGCGTCGTGTCTCAGCGGTGAGCATTGCGACGCGCCAGCTGGTCAGCGCGGCCTTCTCAACAACAAAGTCTTTGAACTCTTTCTTGGTGGGGCCACTGATACCATCAACCAGGTCTTTGACATCGGCTACCCCGATCAGAGCTGGGTTGGGGTTGCGGGCGATTTCCACCAGACGAGCAACCTCTGCATCGGTCATCGGCTCGTTGCCCCATTTGGTGAGGCCGGTGGTAGAGATCAAAGTTTTCAACTCAAGCTCTGCTGTGAAGGCGAAGGTGACATTTAAAGGGCTACAAGGGCAGTCTTCGTGAGGGGTAACCGGGCCGGTAAAGTCTCGGAGGTAACCAATGAGCTGACCATCTTTGTCGATAGCTCGGATATAAGTCTCGTTGCCTTTGTCGAGGGCACTCACCATCTCAGCAGCGATCTTGCGGCCTTCGAAGCGCGCCGCTTCGGGAAAGGCTTTCTTATAAAACGTGGCTTGCTTTTCACCGACGTCGAAGCGGAACTCAGCGGTTGGATCGACGGGTTCCGCTGCCTTTGGGGCTTGGGTTGGATTTGTCGTTGGCCCATTTGTCGCGGGCTCTTTGGTGCAGCCGGTCGCGAGTAATGAAAGGCCGATAACGAGTGCCCCAAAGTACTGTGTTCGAGTCGTTGTTGTGAGAGGGAAATTTCCCATTTCTTCACTCCGTTTTGCTCGCTTTGAGCTTCGAAAGTCGTTTTAATCTATCCGAGTAAACGCCCCATAGTTCAGGAATCTTCATTCTCCAAGCACGAGAAGGTTTACGTGGCTGAAATTATCGAATTTACCAATGCCTCAGGGCAGCGATTGGTCGGTGAGCTCGATTGGATACCCAACCAACCTTTGGTGATTTGTGCACACGGACTCCAGTCTTCAAGGGGAGCGACCAAGCTAAGAGCTCTTTGCGATTCACTGAGGACAGCGAAAATCGGCTCGTTTAGATTCGACTTTGCGGGACGTGGTGATTCCGAAGGCGATTTCTTCGATGTGACCTACTCACGGCAAATTGATGACTTAAAATCTGCGATTGATTATTGCGAAGAACGCCTTGGGTTCCGGGAGTTCGGCCTTATGGGCTCGTCGATGGGCGGAGCAGTGTCGCTGCTCGTC
>JAYYQC010000127.1:0-2540 GCA_036128675.1 Myxococcota bacterium
TTGCAAGCTGCGATGCTATTATTCTCTGTGTCCCTACGCCTCTTAACAAGAACCGAGAACCGGATGTCGGCTTTATTGAGACCGCCTGCAGGGCCATTGGACCTCATCTTCGAGAAGGGCATCTGGTATCTTTAGAGTCTACAACCTATCCAGGAACCACACAGGAAGTCGTTCAACCATTGCTAGAAGAACTCTCAGGGCTATGTGCTGGTGACCAGTTCGGTCTGGTTTACAGCCCCGAACGAGAGGACCCGGGCAACAAAGACTTTGGAACGAGTACGATTCCCAAAGTGGTAGGAGGCCTTAGCCCAAATTGTATAAAGCTTGGGCAGATGCTTTACGAAAAAGTCATCACGAAAGTTGTCCCCGTCTCATCCTGCGAAGCCGCTGAGATGACTAAGCTCCTTGAGAACATCTTTCGATCAGTCAACATCGCTCTTGTGAACGAACTGAAGGTCTTGTGTCACAAAATGGACATCGATGTGTTCGAGGTGATTAAAGCGGCATCAACCAAGCCCTTCGGTTATATGCCCTTCTATCCTGGCCCGGGCCTCGGCGGACATTGTATCCCGATCGACCCATTTTACCTGACTTGGAAAGCACGTGAGTACGACATGCAGACCAAGTTCATCGAGCTTGCCGGCGAAGTGAATACCAGCATGCCTCGCTATGTGGTTGAGCGAGCGGCAGAAACGCTTAACGAAGCTGGTAAGCCTATCAAGGGCTCCAAGGTACTCATCATCGGTGTCGCTTATAAGAAAGATGTTGACGACATGCGTGAGTCACCAGCCTTTCCAATTATGGAAATGCTGGACGACCGGGGGGCGGTGCTTAGCTATCACGATCCATTCGTACCGGCTCTGGTTCATGGACCCCATTGTCGATTTGACATGAAATCCAGTGACCTTCACGACAATGTGCTTCAAGATGCCGACCTCGTAATCATCGTGACCAATCATACCCACATCGATTATTTTCGACTGGTCAACAAAGCCCCGCTCATCTTGGATACCCGAAACGCCACCGCGGCCTATCCGGGTATGAAGAACCACGTTTTCGTGGCGTAATGCTCACGCCTTACGAGATTCTATGAATAGACTATCTGCTACCTTATTCAGCCAAGGTAATTGAACTGAAGTTCGACGTAAACCTTCTGAAACTGTAACAGCGATGCGAGACAATCCGCTCATCATATGCCGATCACCCCACTGCAAGCCCAGACCGAAGTAACAATCTACTAGAAATTCGCTATGACCGATAGCAGAGTTGAAGACTGTCTCAATTTGATCCTGGGTCCAATACCGCACATCAAAACCAGTGCCATCAGAAAAGCCTCGTCGTGCTAATTGATATGCTGACCGAACTCCCACTTTATGCGCCATTTGGATCCAACTTAGCCCATCAGTTTTTAGAACTCGGCCGACTTGTTGTACAGCTGTCGTTGCATCGGCAAAACTAAAATGCTGAAGCACACTATACGAATGAGCAGCGTTTAAGCTCTCGTTCTGAAAAGGTAATGACCTCGCATCTCCGCAGATAAAGACAATGTCGGTGATACCCATTCGCTCTGCTTGTCGCTTCGCGGCGCTCAAAGCACCTAACGACGGGTCAAGCCCAATAACGCGCCAGCCGGCACCTCTAGCGGCGTGGCACCAGCGTCCCCAATTGCAACCGATATCAAGCAAGATTTGACCGTTTCCATTTTGCATTCGCCATTCAGGAATCGGCAAAGACTCGCCTCCAATTAAATTGAGATAGCCATTTCCATTCGTTGCACCGAGAAGCATTGAAATTACGGGGTCAATCGTCCGCGAGTCTTCCCTCATCCGGAGGATGTCATTTTTCTGTGATTCGGAAACTCCAAGACTTTCGAGATAAAGGTCGGGAGCTCTCTGGTCTATCACCGAGACGTCGCCTTGCCCACGACGGTATGAGGCACTGAGGACGTGGAGCGTAGGGTCGCTATCATCATCGAGTAGGACCGGAATGCCATTGACGATTGGATAAACTCTGCCCGATGGACTGACCAGTTCGGTATCTCGCAATTCAAGAGGTTCATGGGTCTTAGGGCAACAGAGAGTTTTAATTACCCATGATGGTAGTGTGTTTTCGGTTTTCACTTCATCTCCCGACGTCGTAGTGCTTTTCTTCCGCCTCAAAAGCTCAAGCCTTCTTGAAAGTCAAGATTCGCAGCCGGGAGTGCACTTTACGCGAATTGAGCCTGAGGAATGAAAAAACGATCGTTTTTTAGACATGTCCATTTAGCCAATGTGGAGCGAAATTGGCTTCTCAGAGCCAAATATCACCTCGAGAGTCAGCATAGCGACCAACCTAACCCGCTAACCCACCACTTTCGCACAAGAAATTTTGCCGACATGTAGGCCTTTTCGCGCCTCTCAGCGACGAGGTAGAAAAGCAGCGACACGCTCCTACATAGCTGAAATTATTAGACTTTTACCTTCCTCCGGCCTCGCTTAGCCTCGTACGATGGTGAGGTAGCACCAGGGAGGTTGACCATGCGTAAAATCAAGATAAGCGAT
>JAYYQC010000128.1:0-19570 GCA_036128675.1 Myxococcota bacterium
AGGAACCTTCGCAGAAGAGAGATTTCATGATTTCATTAATTTTCAGGACTCTCCTTTCAACGACGAGACACAAGGAACATCGGCGGAGGGTCGTCTTGAGGCGCAGCTTGTCCTACTTGAAGCAGTAGAATCGTATCTGGATGCCCGTCCGAACGCACGGGCGACCCGCGCGCTCTCGGAAGTAGGAAAATCGCACAATAAGAGCTTTATTGCTCAGAGCTATCAATTCTCCAATATCTCGCCTTTTGCCAGTGAGCTCTTGCTCCTGGCTTCGGAGCAAAACAACGATGTCGTTCAGAATGTTTTCTCTCGGGCGATAGACGAAGGACCGGCTTCGGTTGAGGCACTTCATGAATTGCTCTCTTTTAAGGAGTCATGGTTCCCACTCAATGACGAGACGCGGGGAAGTACCCATCAGGATCGGCTGGGTGTACGGCTTGCCTTGATTCAGCAAATTGCCGATGGGCTTGTTCGTGATCCGAAGTTCAGCTCGGTTCAGAGTCTCGCGCTCGATATTGATCGGGTCTCGAATAAGACACGCTTGGCTCAGGCACCGGGTCAAGTTCGCTCCATTTACCCTAAGAGTGACGAGCTCAGGGCGTTGGCGTTAGAGCGAGGCATGGATCCGGACCGGGTTTCCACCAAGCTTTTTGAGAAAATGGTTGCAGAGGGCCCTCAATGCGTTGAGGCATTTCACGCCTTTTTGCACTTCGACACTACATGGCATTCGAATCAAATTGAGGGAACCGTAGAGGCCGGGCGCATGCACGCGCGTCTCACGTTGATGAGTGCGCTCGCCGATTATGTCGAGGCGAATCCGGATGCTCGTATTGAAGGGGCGATGCGTGAAGTAGAGCTTGGCCATGATAAGGTCTTCATTGCAAAGTCGTATCAGTATGCGAATATCACGAATCTCACGCCACAGCTGGAAGCCCTGGCCAAAGAACTCGGTAAAGATCCACAGAGGTTGATTTCAGAGGTATTCGAGCGTGCCATTGGCGAAGGAGAGGCCTCGGTTGATGCACTTCGCGAACTTTTGAGCTTTGATACGGGCTATTTCAACAGCGAGACGATTGGTTCAACCCATCGCGACCGCCTTGAAGCTCGGTTGGTGATACTTGAGCGGCTGGTCGATACGCTGGAACGTGGCGGTATAGTTTCGGTGCAGAGCGCTTCGCTTGACTTAGACCGGGTCACCAACAAACGTAAAATCGCGCAGTCTTTTGGTAAGCTGCGCGATATTCACCCTTTGGCGGGTGAGCTTCGGGCCAGGGCTGAGTCCAAAGGACTGGATGTCCATCGCGTGACTTCGCGTATCTTCGAAGCGGTGGTCGCTGAGGGTGATGAGGCGATTGCAGAGCTTCATAGCTTTTTGTCCTTCAAAGATAGCTGGTGGAACAATGAGTGCCGTGGCTCTACTGAGGAGGCTCGGCTCGAGACACGCATTGTTTTGATGAGTGCGCTTGCGGATTTCTTAGACGCCAACCCAGATGCCCGAGTTACACGCGGCATGCGGGAAGTGGCGATTGGACATGACAAGGTCTTTATTGCCCAGGGGCAGGGCTTTAAGAACATCACCGGCCGGGCCGAGGCGCTCTTTGAGAGGGCAAAATTTCAGGGCATGGATGCAGAGCGTCTGACGACCAACGTCTTCAAGGAAGCGCAAAATGAAGGTCCATCTTCGGTCGATGCCTTGCGAACCTTGCTGACGCTGAACGAGTCTCTTGCAACGACGCGTGGTTCTTTAATCCAGCCGGCCGATTTTGATGATGTTCGACTCCTACTCTTGAAGGAACTTGCTGATACGCTGGAGGGTCCTGGGATTCATTCGATCAAGAGTGTGGCGCTTGACCTTGAGCGCGTGCGTGACAAAGATTCCATGGTCGTCTCATTCGGAAAAATCCGCAACTTTACTCCACGACAAGAGGCTTTAGAGGAGGCTGCGCGAGAGCGGGGACTTGACCCACAGCGCATCACCACCAACCTCTTCGAGATGGCTGTACATGAGGGGGACGCTGCCTGCGAAGCGCTGCGGTCGCTTATTCACTTTGATAACTCGGTTTGGAACGATGAGACGAAGGGCTCTACCAAAGAAGGGCGTCTTGAGGCTCGTGTGACGCTTCTAGACGCGTTGGCAACAGAGATGGAGCGAGACCCTCAACCAAAGCTTGAGAGCGCTTGTCGTGAGGTTGAGCTTGGCCTGGATAAGGTATTTTTGGCACAGTCATATCAATACGCCAATATCACGCATCTGGCCGAAGACCTCAGGGAACGAGGTGAAGAACGTGGGCTGGACGTTGCACGGCTGGTGAATGGCCTCTTCGACCAGGCGCAGGCTGAAGGGCCCGCCAGTGTTGACGCACTCCGAGAACTCTTGCGTTTTGATAATTCGCTTTTTAATGATCAAACCAAGGGCTCTACGCATGCGGACCGTTTGGACGTACGACTGAACTTACTTTCCGAGTTAGACGAGGATTTGGGAAAGGCGACGATTGGCTCGGTTCAGAGCCTTGCGCTGAACCTTGGACGTGTGCGCGATAAGGTCGAGATGGCACAAGCTTATGGGCGGGTGAGGTCATTTAATCCCGACCATGCTCCGTTGGTTGAGATGGCTAAACTTCGGCACATGGATGTTGAGAGGGTCACGACGGATCTTTATGAGCGCGCGGTAGACGGTGATGACAACGATGTTGCGGCGCTCCAGGATTTCCTCAGCTATTCGAAGGTTCCTTGGGACAATGAGACCGCGAATACGACTGAGACCGGTCGCCTATTTGCACTTGCTGGGGCGATGGATGCACTCGCGACGTATTTTGACCGGTTTCCGCATGCGAAAATGGAAACCGCAGTTCGAGAGGTTGAGCTGGCTTATGATAAGACCTTCCAGGCTCAGTCGTATCGATTTGCGAATATTTCGAAGCATGCGGGTAAGCTCTACGACTTGGCTCAGCGAGAAGGCTTAGACGCGAGTCGTGTGGTTGCTGGACAAATGAAGCAGGCAGTGGAGGAGGGACCTCGGTCGGTCGAAGCTCTCCATGATCTACTCTCATTTAGTGGGAACCCGCTCAATATGCAGACCTACGGCAATACAGGCTCTGCACGGCTTCGGGCGAGACTTGAGCTCCTAAAGAAGCTCGATGAGTCAGTCAACGCAAGTCGGTTTACGAGTATTCAGAGTTCATCTTACGATATCGCCCGGATTACCGATAAGCGAAAACTCGCGTCAAGTCTTCCACAGGGCAGCTTTTCGACGCCGCTTCAAGACAAGCTCCCCGACCCGTTGGGCAGAACGGTGAAGGCGAAGAAGGTTTCGAGCAAGCTTGCGCCCACCCGAGACACGCGATTCGATAACCTTTTTGATTTTGCGGCTGCGCCGCCGCCTCGCAAGCCGAGTAAGCCGGGTTATTTGGCCCGTATTGTTCGCGGAAGCGCGCCAGGTGAACCGGTCTTCAAAGACGATATGGGCGGAGCAAAAGGTTTTTTTGCTGGTATTGGGAACGCGACATTTGGCCTTTTGGCGCGTGTAGGTGACCAGGCTTTGACCGACGGATTCGGTACTTCGAAGGCGTCTGAATTGGGTGGCGACCGTCGGCTGGGTCCCGATGGAGCCGGTGGATCAGGTCTCTCGCACGAGGCAAGCCTTGGGTTTTCCGTGAAGGCACGAAGAATTCCCGAGCGTGACCTCTCCGCGGATAGTCCTCAGCGACTTGGTATTGAGGAGCTTCGCGATGAGTTCCCTGGGGCGGTGCCGATGTGGATACAAGGTACGCTGGGGCAGGAATTGGAGCTTGGATTTAAGCACGCGCTTGATTTGGGTGCCGGCTCCTCACTTGAGCTTGGCTTCACGGCGACCCAAGGGACGACGGTTGAGATGACGCGTCTCGCCTTTTTAGAGGGCTCCGGAAAAGGTCTGATTGAATCGGGCAAGCAGCTCACGCGTCTAGGGGTCACCCCTCGCACCGCCGACGGTGTTCGCACTCTGGAGACTGGTGCACGATTCAAGTTATCGGGTGAAGCCACAATGAGACTCGACGCGGGACTTGGGATTGGGGCGTCGATTCCGGCACTTGGTGATACCTTGAATCCTGGAGCCCGTGTCTCGGTTGGCGGGTATGCCGCCCTTGAGGGTGAGCTTGAGCTCGAAATTGAAAAGCTCAAAGGGGGGCAGGTACGCGTAAAGCTTGGCAAAGATAAGGAGTCGACGCGAGGTTTACGGGTAAGTGCCCAGGTCGGACCCAATTTGGACCGCACTAAGATCTCGAAGCTCCTGGGTGACTTCGCGCTGCATTCGCAGCAAGGGGGGACGATGGAGTCCTTCTTGGCTAATAATCCAGTAGACCGAGGCGTCGCTCTATCGATGGGTGGCTACTTTGATTTGGTAAATGCAAGGCTTGCCGAGGGTGCGACCGACGTGGTGCTTGAGAATTATATTGAACAATACACCCAGATAGCCTTCGAGTCTCATCATGGTGTAGAGGTCGACCGCGATGTTGATACAGTCTTTCACTTCGACCTTGAGTCATCGGAGCGCGTCGTTCTCCCCTTGGCAGAGATGGTACCCGCCGACTTACGTAGAGATGGCGCGTTGGGTGCGGAACCTACGGAGGTTGTGGTCGGTGAGGTGGCGAGTCTTGCTTACGAGATGGCAGTTCGAGGCGATTTAAGGCTGGTTCAGCAGCTAAGTCGCATTCGTGGCTCTGGCGTCCGATTAAGCGAAGAGAAAACAACTTCCGAGACATCTGAGGTGCATGAGACACGCTTTAGCTTCCCATTTGGAGAATACGCGAAACGTCAAGAAACCTCCCAGACAATTGTAGACCGCTTTACCCCAGAGCTTGGTAAGACCCGCGCGCTGATTGAAAGCTTTAACGAAGAGTTTCAGGGATTTTTCGGGGACAGTTATCAAGCGCAGTCCGATATTCGGGTTCATAGCTTAGCGGGTCAACATAAGACATCGTCTTTCAATGGTTCGGATAAAAACTTTTCCGCAGATTTTGTGGTCGAGAATCACGTCGATACGCAGACATCGTTTGAGGAAATGCAGAACTATATGGGTATTCTGAATGGGTTATCCGAAGGGCGTCTCAAGATCAGATGTCAGGAGGCCCTCTTACAAGGCAAACTCCACGATGGCGATCTATCCAATGACCCGCATCCGATGCTCAGAGTATTTGAGCAAGGCGATGAATACGGCCGAACTACCGCGCATCTCCACGTTTGGGTTGGCGAAGCTGGTCTTCGTAAATTACTCCGAGACGATGTGACGGATGACGAGCTTTACGGCGCTCTTGGTCAGGTCTTTGTCGACATGGAGCGCTATGGCGATGGACAGTTACCCGCGTGGGCTCTTCCGGGAGCGGATCGCCAGCTCTTCAGTGATGGAAGTATGGTTCGCTCAACGTTTAAGGGAAACGATGTCTACGGCAGTGGCGACGACGCCGATGACCTTGCGGTTGCGAAATACCTCGTGGACAACCTATCGAGACTCAGGGACCGGATGCGTTTGGTCGATTCACCGGAGCAAGAAGAGCAGATTGCACAAGAGATACGGGACTTTCTTGGGAGCATCGAGAATAAGCTGCCAGCTTATAGCGCACTTGCAATGTTGGTACCGGAGCACGACCGAGCGGTGGAGCTGCGGATCAACTGCATTAAAGAGAATCAGACGCCCATTCGATTTAGTTACGTTCAAGATGGGAGAACCCCGGACCTTCTCTATGCCACGGGCTTTGCTAAGTGTGCCTTGAGTCAATTTAAGCAGTTCGGCAGTCTCTTAGACGCTGAGACGCGTTTACGGATTGGGAACCTCCTGGGTGAGCTACAGAGTCAGCTCAATGCACCATCGCCGGATCCGTTTTTGGTAGACCAAGCGACTGAATCGCTCAAGTTAGAGCTGGTCAAAATGGATGAGGTCGCGGTGAAGCGCTTTGACGCCATTGAGAAGGACCTGACGCTCAGCTGGGAGCTCTTACGTTCTTTGCCTGACTTAGACACGGTTCGTGCGGTCTTGCCGGATTCTCTTGGTGTTGAGCTTGCGACCATGCAGTTACGCGCTGAGCATGGTCTTCAGGCTTCGCCGCCTGATTATGAACTCTTGCACTCAATGTTTGAGAATATTGTGAAGAATCTCCCCGTGTACCGCGAGATTTCGCAGTCCGAAGCTCTTGTGGGTAATACGGCGTCGATGGCAAATGCACTCGCAGAGGTCGAGCCTGAGCTGGCCCAGCGAGCGGTAGATGCGGTGTCGCAATTTCGAACAGCCTTGCACGGGCTTCGCGGTGATTCGGCCGATGCGCGGCCACTGGCGGAGGCGAGGGCGTTGCTCATCACGCTCAATGCCGAGCTTCAAGCCAGCGGAACGGATCAGCTCGACGTGGCCAGCGCAGTTGAGGTTCATCGGGCAACAGAAGCAAGTGCGGCCACGGTCTTTGTTGAACGCGATTCAGTGGGTCAGCGTCTTGAGGAGGCTCAGCGCTTTGAAGCTTTGGCTGGTAATCCTTCCCTTGCTGCGGTCTCTTACTTTGAGAAGACGGGCGTTGTTCCGAAGACCCACGTCGCATCATGGACACGGAATGTAGGCAAGGGACGTGCGGCCAGTGCTCTTGTAACCGATGCGCATCTATCTCTGGCGCTGGCTAAGCCCTCAAGTCAGCTCGGTCCCCCTCCGTTACCCCAGGCTAAGTCGGATGCACTTCGCAACGCGGTCAAGAAGGGTGGGCTTCAAGAGTTTCTTAAGCTTGCAGAGAGCACGAGCTTTCGGCAGCTGCCTAATTTCAGCGACCCGAAGGTGGCTCTGGTTGAGGCGCTTCTCGTTGGTCTTGAGCCGTCTGAGCGAGAAACTGCGTTGGGTAATTTCGGCTCAGACATGCATCGGGCACTCACGGATATCGTCGCAGATTTTGAGTCTGATAGCGGAATCGGGCTGACCCACCGACGACGCGATGAGATTCTCGAGCGAGACCCAAGGTGCGTGGCGGATCTTCAATATCTAGAAGATGTGGCTCGATCGCAACCTGACCAGCTTGAGGCGGCACTTAATGGTCTGGGTTATGGGAAGATTATCCGTGATTGGCATGGTGGTACGACAGCGCGACTTGAGGGAGCTCTTTCTCAGGTGACAGGGGACGAGCTTGAGGCGATGGTGCCGGTTGCCTTCAAGCCCGCGATGACGACGCGCGAGGGCGCGGAGCTTAAGAAACTTTGCGATTATATCAAAGAGTCTGATTTGAGACCGCAGACGCGGGCTAAGCTTGTAGGGGAGCTTGTGGATAACCCTCTCTTCTACAAACATGATGAGCTCCTCGCGGAAGCCCTGGTTACGGGGATGGACCATCATGACCTTAGAATATTTTTTGACCAGCTTTATAAGGATGGCAAAGTAGAGCGCTTCCTTGATGCGGGCAGCGGGGCGCAAACAGCCTTGCGGGTGGGGACGCTCGCACTTGGTTATCTTTTCACCTACGACAACCAAGCCGCCAATGCGGTGGTAGCAAGACAAGGTTGGAGTGCAAATGAACTCCAGGCTGAATACAGTGTGAAAATATCTGAGCTTGATCGACTCGAGAATCGGGCCCAGGGCGTTTTGCTTGACGCGGTGGTTGACCCAATTCCGGTTGCGCCGATTGTGAAAGACTGTGTGAAAGCTGCCAACAGCGTTATCAGGAATGTTAAATACGACAACTTTCAAACGCTGCCTCAAGACATGAAGGTCCTCTTGGGCCAGATGGCTCTCAATGCTGGCGTCGGTCTTGCGTCACGCCTCGGTGATATCGCTCTTCAAGGTGGTACTCCGGAAGAGATTGCGGCGGAGTACGAAGCGTTTTTTGTCGGCCTTTCGCCAGCTGCCATTCGACAGGAAATGAATGATCCCGATTCAGAGGGTTCGGTTCAGCTCTTATCGGACTCGCTTCAGGAAGGTGTCAAATTGACACTCAAACAAAATGTCGAGACCTCCCCTTGGGTGACTCCAGAGGTGGTAGAGCTTATCCCTGACTTGGCCTGATAACGTTTCCGACGCGATTCTGCCCTTGTTTTTTAGGGGTATGAGTGTGAGGCTATCGAGGTTTGTCGGTAGAAAAGCCTGGGCTTCAATCGATGGAAGCTTAAAGAGACCCTGAAGCCTCAGATGTTGCTAAATCGTGGCTTACTCGGACAATTAAGGTGGCATGGTTGAATCTGTGGTAGAAGGTCACTAGATAGCTAGCATAGAGCTGTAACTAGGAGTCACTTACCATGCCCAATCGACAATTGTCCGCCCTCGCCCTTGTCACCACGATGGTTTTTAGCGGTGCCGCACTCGCCGATGCGAAGAAGGCCGGCCTCGAAATTGCGCTTAAAAATGATGCGGCAAATCAGGGCTTTAAGTCTGAGTCGAGCGTCATGGAGATGAAGCTTATCAATGCGTACGGTGACGTAACGACCCGTCGAATGCTGAGTCAGGTCCTTGAAGGAACCAACGAAGGCGATCTGTCGTTGGCCACCTTCGAGTGGCCTGCGGATGTAAAAGGCACCAAGATGCTTACGCACACGATGAAATCGACCGATGATAAGCAGTGGCTTTATTTGCCGGCGATCAAGCGGGTGAAGCGCATCAGCTCCAGAAATAAGTCGGGTTCCTTTATGGGCAGTGAGTTTTCCTACGAGGACCTTGGAAGCCAAGAAGTCGAGAAGTTCGATTTTGAGCTCTTAGGTGAGACTCAGCTAGATGGACGCAATGTCTGGCACATGACGCGGGTTCCTAAAGATAAGCGGAGTGGCTACAGCAAGCAGATTGTTTGGGTGGATAAAGAATATCAAAACCCACTGAAGATTGAATATTACGACCGCAAAGGCGACCTCCTTAAGGTTGGGCTCTTCAAAGACTACAAGAAGTTCGGCAAGCATTGGCGCGTGAGTGCAATTGAAATGTCCAACGTGCAGACGAAGAAGCGGTCCGTCATTACTTGGACCAAGCGGACGCTTGGCGCGGAGGTGGATGAAGAGCTCTTTGAGAGCGAGACCATGGCTGAGGATTGAGGGAATGTACCGTCTACTCCTCTGCTTGTTGATCTCAATTTGGACGACCGAGAGTTTCGCAAAGTGGTCAAGTCGAGGTCAGCTGGGGATTGAAAGTCGGGCCTTTCTCGATGACAACAACGCGAATACCATCGATCGCGGCCTTGGGCTCTTTGGACGTCTCCAGGTCGACCACCGCTCAAAGCCTTTTCGTGAACGTCTTCGCCTCTATGGTCGGTTGGACCGCGAAGATCGAGAACGGACAATCCTGGTTTTAGAAGAGGCCTGGGTTGAATGGAAGGCCAAGCCATTTCGAGTAAGAGTTGGCTTTGACTTGCTTAATTGGACGGCAACGGAAGCTTTTCACCCGTCGGATATCCTCAACAGCCGAAACCTCGACAGCAGTATTCAGAATTACGACAAGCTTGGTGAGCCCATGGTCTCGCTGAGTTACAAGGGAACAATCGGCGTCCTTACTGCATATTTTTTGCCAACGGTGATAAATCCCATTTTGCCATCAGCAAGCTCACGTTTATCCTTTTCTCCCGGCGTGAGGACTCAATTTACCTACCTGGATCATAACGGGAAATTGATGGATGACTGGTTCAAGCCGCAAGCGGCGCTTCGGTGGAATAGGGGCTTTGACGACTTTGACCTTTCGTTCCATGCGATCCGTCACCTCGACCGCAGCCAGCCCAATATTGGGCTCCTCGATGGTGCTCCCACCGCGCTCTTTCAGACGGTGACCCAGGTTGGGGGTACCTATCAGCATGTTCTAGGCGCATGGATTCTAAAGTGTGAGGGTGGTTGGCGATTCTTTGAATCGATTGCGGCTCAGTCGGGCTTGGCGCTTCTAAGCGAGGGCACGGGTAAACCTAATCATGGTCGTCTTGCTCTAGGTTTGGAATATGGCACTTCACTCGCAAGCGGGGCTGAGTCCACGCTTATCCTCGAGGGCCAGACAATCTTGGGCACCACCAGGGCCGAGGCCTTGGAGCTTGACCTCTTCCAAGGCGACGTTCTTCTTGGCTATCGATACGCTTTCAACGATGTGGATAGTAAGGCGCTCTTAGTTTCTGTCATCGTGGATGTCGAAGACCCAGCAGAGCTCATCGGCAGTGCACAATACAGTCAGAGGCTCGGTGATACGTGGACTTTCAATGCCAGCCTACGAGTCGTTGAGGCCTCCGAACCGATTGAAGCTCTAGGGGGAAGTCAGCTCCGCCGCATTCGCGACAGTGACTTTCTCGGCATAGAGTTCATGCGACACTTTTAGATTTGTATAGAGGACATCGGTATCATTATGCGCGATATTAAAGAGGTGCCCGCAATTGGGCGTAAACTGGTCGATTTCATGGAGAGCAAACCGCTCTTGGTCCTGGCTTTAGGTTTGGTCGGAGTATTTGCGCTCACCCCGGGTCTCAAAAAGATCACAGCCGATTTCACCCATACTGGTTTCTTCTACGACGATGACCCGATGCTTGAGGAATTCAATGCCTTCGAGCGTCAATTTGGAAATGATGATTCGGTTATCTTGGCCGTGCATAGTCCAGATGGAATCTTCGACGTTGAGAGTGCCGAGCTCCTCTTGGAGGTGACGGAGAAGATGTGGCTTCTGCCGGATATCATCCGTGTGACCTCGCTGGCCAACTACTCTTGGGTGCACGCGGAAGGGGATGACATCTTAGTAGACCCATTTTTACCCGACGATATTCCTCTCACGCAGGAACTCCTCGATGAACGTAAGGCCATTGCGCTGAGTCACGAGGTCATTCCAGATTATCTCGTGAATAAGAGTGCCGATACCGCGATGCTCTACGCCAAGCTGAGGCCCGGGCTTGACTCGGTCGTGAAGACAGGTCCACTCATCAATGCTGCGCGCGAGCTGGCCGCAGAGATGTCGAAAGGCGAGCACCAGATCTTTGTCTCTGGTGGACCTGCTATCAACACGGGCTTTCAAGAGGCGACTCAAAATGACCTAGAGCGTCTTGTGCCGTTCCTTATGGGCCTGATTATCCTAACGTTGCTCGTTGCTCTTCGAAGTCCACTCGCAGTAGTGCTCTCGCTCTCCGTTGTGATCTTTACCGTGATTGCGACCTTTTCGATGACTGGCCTGACCGGCTACCCAATAACCAGTCTCACCGGTATCCTGCCGCAGATTTTGATCGCGATCTGTGTTGCCGATGCAGTTCATATCTTGACGGTTTTCCGTCAGGCGCGGAGAGCGGGTAAGTCAAAAGAGGAATCAGCCCGCTATACGATGCTGAAGAATTTCCTGCCCACTGTCCTCACGAGTATTTCAACGTCGATTGGTTTCTTTAGCTTCGGTACTGCGAATTTATCCGGTTTGGTTGGGCTCGGTGTCTTGGCCGGGTTTGGCGTTTTGGCGGCTTGGTTTGTTACTTATTTCATTTTGGGTCCGCTCTTATTTTTGCTTCCTTCCCGGATTAAGCCTGCGCCAGAGGAGAAGCTCGCTGCGTCACTTGGCCTCGCAACTTCGTTGACCAACTGGCTTTCTCGACATCGACGCGCGGTGATTGGGTCTTTTGCGGTGGTTGTCGTGGGTTCTCTGGTTTTAACCTTAAACAACCGCGTCAACTCCGACCCTTATCTTTACTTCAAAAAGGGTCTACCTCTACGTGATGCGAACGACTTTATTACCGAAAAGGTGGGGGGCTCTCGGGGACTCGAGATTGTCCTGCGAACTGGCACCGAGGATGGGGTCAAGGAGCCTGCATTCTTGAAGAAGGTCGAAGCATACCAAGCTTGGATCGACCAGCAGCCTGGCGTTACGCGTACGCTTTCGATTGTCGATATTCTCAAAGCGACGAATCGTTCTTTGAATGGTGATGAACCGTCGATGTATCGCTTGGCTGATACGAAAGAGCTTATTGGACAGGAACTTTTTCTTTACACCATGAGCCTGCCTCAAGGGATGGATATCAATGACCGCGTCACGGTTAAGAGCGACGCGCTACGCTTGACGGTTTTGTGGACCATCAGTGAATCAGACGCTTGGGTCGAGGCGCGAGAAGGTATCTTGGCGAAAGGTCAAGAGATGGGTTTTGATATGACGATTACCGGCAAGGGTAATATCTATCAGAGTATGAACCCTTATGTGGTCGGCTCGTTTGTTCGTTCTATTTCGGTTGCGTTGATCCTGATCAGTATTCTTCTGATTGTGGTCTTTGGTTCGGTGCGCCTTGGGCTCATAGCGTTGATACCAAATTGTATCCCGCTCATTATGGGCGGCGCGGTCTTTTACCTCATTGGAAAAGACATCGACATCGGCAGTGTCTTGGTGATGAGTGTCTGCTTAGGCATCGCAGTGGATGATACCATACATATGTTGACCAACTTTCATCGGCTCCGACGTGAGGGCATGCCGGCGCAGGAGGCAACTGCTGAGCTTATTGCGCATACGAGTCCGGCGCTCATCTTCACCACCATCGTATTGGTCTGCGGTTTTGGTACACTCGCCTTTGGTAGTTTTATCCCGAATATCTATTTTGGCATTATGTGCGCCATCATCTTGAGTATGGCTCTCTTTACCGACATGACCTTTCTGCCATCGTTACTGGTCCGTGATGACCAAGAGAAGGCCAGGGCCTGATTTGAGCGGGGCTCTTGCAATCACTTGAATGATCTGGGACCCGTAACCATGTCATCCAATCCACGACCTCAACGTTTTCTTATCCTCTGCTGTCTTATCATGATTGGTGAGCTGATTTTCGCGTTGCCCTTCCATGTGACACGGTTTTTTAGGCCCACCGTGCTCGAGGTCTTTGAGTTTACGAATTTCGAGCTAGGGGCGATGTTTTCAGCATATGGGGTTACGGCGATGGTGGCTTACCTTCCAGGTGGTGCTATCGCTGACCGATTCTCACCACGTCGGTTGATGGCAATTTCGGCGTTCACAACGGCACTCGGTGGCGTCTATATGGTGACGATTCCTTCGGTCATGGGGATGACTCTTCTCTATGGTTATTGGGGTGTGACCAGTATTCTGCTCTTCTGGGCCGCGCTGATTCGTTCCACACGCGCCGCAGGCGGTGCATCCGAGCAAGGTCAGGTCTTCGGCCTCCTGGACGCGGGAAGGGGGCTTGTAGCGGCGGGTGTAGCATCGGGGGTCGTTTGGCTTTACAGCAGTCTCTTACCAGTCGATGCTGCAGCGGCCACCGTGGCTGAGCGCACACTCGGCCTTCAGTGGGTTATTTGGTCATACACGGGGCTTACCGTGTTCGCGGGGCTCTTGGTCTGGTTTTTCATTCCAGAGGAAGAGGGTGAAGGGCGAAGCTCGAGTGATGCGTTTAATCCAGCCCGCATCCGCCAAGTGCTTGCGATGCCAACCGTCTGGCTGATCGCCTTGATCGTTATCTGCGCTTACTGTGGCTTTAAAGCCATCGATAATTACGCTGTCTTTGTCGTGGACGCCTATGGCATGAGCGATGTTGAAGGCGCACAGCTCAGCACCTGGGCCGCGTGGATTCGCCCGGTCTCGGCGCTTGTGATCGGCATCGGGTCTGATCGTCTCTCGACCGGAAAATCGACCGCGTGGTGTTTTGGTATTTTAGCATGTTCTTATTTGGGATTTGTGCTCCATGAACCCATCCCAGGCAAGACCGCTATCTTATACATAACTATCTTTATCAGCGCAGTCGTCATTTATGGGTTGCGAGCGCTTTACTTCGCGTTGATGGAGACCTCAAAGGTGCCTATTGCCATGACCGGGACTGCAGTCGGCGTCATCTCTTTAGTAGGCTACACACCGGATATATTTTTGATGCCAATTGCTGGTTGGCTCATCGACCGTTCACCTGGAGCCCAAGGTCACCAGGACTTTTTTACACTGATGCTCGGAATCGCACTGCTTGGTTTAGGGGTGGTCCTAGGGCTCAATCGACAGACGAAAGCCGGCGACCTCAATAGGTCGAATACCCACTAGTTACGCTCTTCCCAGGTGAGCTCGCTTGTGTTGCGAATTGCTATTACGTTGGTGAGTCCAGACGCTTCGAGAGTCAGGCCATCAGTCGCAATTTCGGTACTATAAGTCCAACCCTCTGGGGCCACGAAACCACCGAGGACATCCGGGTCGTCAGTATCGGGAATCACTATATTGTCGGGGTCAATGCCCATCGCGAAAAGAACATATTCTTTGCCTTCTGGCGACGTGAGGATGTGTAAGAGTCGACCGGGGTTAAACTCAAGAATCGTATCTCGGATGACGGATGCCTTAACAACCATCCGGGACTCGGTCACCTCGATAATTTCAGCACCGGTGTTGATGACGATCAGCTTGAATTCCTCGCCCGGGACTTCTTCGAGAAAGTCGACGCTGGAAGGATGCTCAGGGTGGGTCGGCTCGCTGCGCATTTCTCCGGAATCTGCGAGCAAGATTTGGGCGGGACCTTTGGACCAACCTTCAGGCGGAACAATGCTTTTCCATTGCTCAAACGTACACTCGGGGCATTCATACCCAAGTGATGATGTAGGTGGGTTATCTGCGGTTGCGAGCATCATCTTATGGGTGAACGTCGCGTTGTCACGGTAGTTCGATTGGGTTGATGTCTCACCGCCTGAATTAACGGTATTTGTCGCGTCATTTTGAGAACTAGGCTCATTCTCGTCGGATGCACCGCATGCCGCGAGAGCAAATGACAGAGCAACGGTACCGATAAATGATAGGAGCCGCGAAACATGTTTGACAGTCATAAAGTTCTCCTGCGTCTATCTAACACGAGCAGAATAAGGGATGTCACTGAATTGCGCGAGGACCTTTCGGCGAAATATTTAAGAGTTCACCACGTCTCAACATCTGGCTACGACTCAGACCGATTGATACGAGCGAAATCGTGCAATTCGGGTTTTTCGGGCCAAGGCATGTGCCTCAGCGAGGTCTTCTTGAAGTTTCTTGCTCGCGGGGGTCTCAGGCCAAGAACGTGCGACGCGAAAGCCGCGTCCCACATAGGCGCGCAAAGGAAACCACCAGTCTCGGTCAGCGCTTCGGGTTCGACTCTGGGCATTTCCGTAACTTCCGCCCCGTGAGCTACGAAATCCGGTTGACCGAAGCTCCTCAAGCCCAGGAAAGCGTGGTTTTCCGCCTTCGACGGGGTAGGCATCTGCTTGAAAGAGGTCTAGGCACCACTCACGGGTATTGCCAGCCATACTTTTTACGCCGTAGACACTTGTGTCAAAAACGTTCTCGTAAACACTCTTGATTTCGGGATCACCAACATGGCTATCCATCATGACGCAAAACGCTGCATCGAACTGGTCTCCCCACGGAAACCGGCGACGGTCGGGCCCACGCGCAGCTTTCTCCCATTCAAGCTCAAGCGGTAGACGCCATGACTTACCCGTGGATTGGGAAAGCCATTGACTATACGCGACGCCACAATACCACGTTATATTGGTCACTGGATGCGCAAGGTAAGCTTCACCTTTGGGGTGCGTGTAGCCTCCGTTGTTCCAGTTATAGAGCGCTTCGCCTTTGGCGTCCTCAGAGCTAGATTGCTCACGCGGTATCCAGAGGTCTGCTTCCTCTTTCCCATGGTCGGCTACGAGGGCATTGATGAAGTTTAAATATTGTCCATGGGTAATCGGTGTCTCACTGATGACGAAGCCATCGGCCCAGATGCGTTTTTCGTCCAAGCTGTTTGGAGCATCAGGGTCACCCCCAGCGTGGAACCACCCCTCAGGAATGTACCGATTTCCACCCCCCACCTCGCCTTGAGGTGGAAGGGTGAGTGGCTTATTGACATCAATCGCTCCCGGCTCGCGACTGTCCCAGTCCACGCCGAAATTAAGCTGGAAGGGGTAAACCACAGGGTCGTGTTGAGGCGACTCAAGCCGAAGCTGATAGCTCCCGACGGGCATGCGCTTTTCATAGCGCTCTGCGTGGATGGAGCTTGTGGGTTGGGCAACCATCCGTTTTTTGCTCTCCTCAAACCGGTCGAGCAAGATGTTGACCCCCTCGGTGAGCTCCAGCGAAATGGTCGCAAGGCCGGCAAAGTAAGCGTTCCCGGTTCCCTTACTTGTCGAGGTGTCCGGCAGTTGTTCAAGATAACCTCGCGCCTCGCTGGCTATCGAGCGCGCGAGCGCACTCTTCCGATTCTGAGTCGCGTCTCGATGACGGTCGACGCAGTCACTCAGGAGCTCTTCGAGTGCCTCCACCGAGTCTGGACACTCGATCAGGGCTCTCTGGAGCAATCTTTGCCGTTTGGCGGTAAGTTCTACGTGCTCTTCCCGCAATGCCGTCAGCTCCGACTCTAATTCCCAAATTGGGTACTTCTCGGTGAGTAGGACATCCTTGGCAAGATCCGCTTCCGCCTGTGCGATCTCAAGGATAAGGGCATCTGCATCTTCGCGACAGCGCCATGCTTTGGAGGCTGTTTCGCGTGCTTCGGCAACCCATACATGTGCACGATGACGCTTCTTGGAGCCATCTAGCCATTGCTGCACCGCGTGCCCGAGCGCATGTGCAGTCTGGTACCGTTTCGTTTTATCTCGGCTCATCGCTTTTTCGCAGGCGTCAATGAGGTCTTCTGGGAGCGGTGGACCACTCCGCGCGACTTGGGTCGCTTCCTCGAAGAATGAAACCTTGCCCGGATTAAAGTCCTCGCTACTCTTGCGCCGCTGAAGTGTCTTGGGAGAGTTCGCAAGGAGCCTCTTGAGGACCTCCTTTGCGCTGGTACCGGTATAGGGCGCGTTACCGCTTAAGATGTAATAGAGGATTGCGCCGAGTGCGTAGATATCGCTGCGTTCATCGATGTCGTCGGGATTTCCCATGGCTTGCTCAGGGGCCATAAAGCTGGGTGTACCGGTGACGGAACCGTATTTGGTGCGTAGGTCTGCGTCCTCAGAGCGCTTCGTGACCACCGACTCGATATCTTTGTACCTATTGGCATCCGCACCCATGACTTTAGCGATGCCCCAGTCCACTACGAGGACCTCGTTAAAGGAACCAATCATGACATTGGCTGGCTTTAAATCGCGGTGGACGACTCCACGGGTATGAGCGAAGGCCATGGCTGAGCAGATTTGTCTAAAGACTTCGATTAAGCGGGTGAAATTCCAACCATCGTCGGTCACACCCCATTTCCCATTTTGACTCGCCTCATGTACTTCGTGGATAGCCTTCGAGAATTCTCGCCCTTTAACTTCTTTCATCGTGAAGAAGAGGCGTCCATCGTCGAGGACGCCCAGCTCGTGGACCGGGATGATATTGGGATGCTGGAGTTGGGCACCAACCTGAACTTCTTCGATAAATCGAGCCATCAAATGTGGGTTCTTCATCGCATTCGGGTGGAGGATTTTCATCGCAACATGACGGTTTAGGGTCGGATCAAGGACTCGACGGACTTCGCCCATCCCACCTTGCCCGAGCGGTCCAAGGTCAATGTAGGGCCCTAGGCGGGGGCGATCATCGGATGTGGTTGGTGGCGTCGGTAAGGTGATGGAGGCATCGCTATCGATCAGGTCGTCGAGACAAATGGAGTGCCCCTCTAGGTGTTCGTGGACCAGCGTTTTGACCGCCTCGGCCTCCGGAGGGGCATCGTCGCTACGAAACAATATCCTGGTTTTCTCGGTTGGGCTGGTTTTCGACCCCTCACTCATAACGGACACCTCGGCGCACAGACTGCTCCATATCATGATACAGATCACATCTGTGAGCGAGTTAATTCTACCTTAGGTCGATCCTCAGCGGTCATGCCGGTTGTCGGTCAAGCGGATTGGGGACGGATAGCGAGATTTAATTGAGTAGCCCAGGAGCAGGCGTGTGTGGAGTGAGATTATCTAGGAAGGCCGAACCTCCATTGCCGTCTAAAAAGTGCTCAGTGCTTTCTCACTTATGCTCGGTGTTCAACGCCTGGATATCCTGAATCTCTTCGGTCATTGCAATGAGTCGATCGAGTATCCTCTCTCCATCCGCCCCGAGACCATTATGTTCATACTCATTGGTCATCCAGGCCTTAGCGTTTGGCATGGATGCGAGTGTCTCGCGCGAAAATTCGAATTCGACGTACATGTCTTCGACATAGACGGCTGCTGCGACTGGAACCCGGTTTTGTGCGAGTGTAGCGCCATCATAGAGAGCCGACCAGTCCTGCTTCGCGGCGAGGATATCTGCCGCTTCCTTGAGGGGCTTAAGGGTCTCAAGTTGATCAAACATCCAAGGGTAGACCATTTCGCCGGTGAACCAAAACTCGCCGTCGGATGTGTAATTGCATTGTGGGAAATCGCAACGAACTCGATGCGCTGACCAGTTCGACGCTTGGTTTTGGCAATAGATCGACTCATGTAGAATCGCGTAGATAGGATTTGTAAGATAAGATTGCTGTGCGAGCATGGTGTTAAGGAAGCTGTAGCTTAGTGTCTCTTGGCCATTGACACTCACAAACGCATCCACGACGAGATAATAGAGGGCGCGACCGCCTTCACTGCGACCCAAATTGATACCGATGAGCTGGAATTGTTCCACTGTAAAGATCTGCCCGTTGGGCAAACGCGTCTCATGCTTCAGCAGGTGGTTCGCGATCCGTGCACAGATTCCCTGTGCAGCAGGAAACGCGTTGAAGAAGGCTCGCTGCTTCTCAATGAGCTGGCGGTAAGTGGCTTGGTAGACGTCGTCGGCGGGTCGCGAAATGGAGGGGATACCGCCGGTTATGAAGGCTGCGCTCAGGCTCTCCGGATAAAATGAGAGGTAGGTCAGCGCACAAAACCCGCCGAAGCTCTGGCCAAGAATAGACCACTTTTCGACGCCAAGCTCGACGCGGATGGCCTCGGCATCACGTACAATCGAGTCCGCCCTGAAGTGCACGAGATAGTCGGCTTGTGCTTGGGGGGTCATCGTCGCCAAGGTCTGATGGCTGATGACGGTGCTGAGTCCGGTCCCGCGCTGGTCGAGGAGTAAGACGCGATACTCTTCGAGTGCCCGTTTGAGCCAGCCGCTGTGACTTGACGGGCGGGGTGAGGGGAAACCGGGTCCTCCTTGTAGATAAACCAGCCAAGGGAGGTCTTTATTGTCTCGCTGGCTCTTCGATACCACTTCGCGTGCAAAGACGGTCACTTCGCCCGCAGTTGGATTATCGTGGTCCAAGGGTAGCGAGAAGCGATGTTGTCGGTAGACATGGTCGGCGCTGTAAAAGGTTTCTTGCATGGTTGGCTCCTTTGCGAAATCACCTGGCGTGGGGGCATATTTTCCGCCTGGCCGCGATATCCGATTCGCCTCTCTAGATCAGAAATTTCGTTACTCAAAGCGCTGGATTTCTCATTCGGTCTTAACGGAGACGGGGTGTCTTGTTGCGTCAGTTGGCGAACCCTTATTGATTTCAGGGCCTTACGACGGAATATGCCTGTGCGCATTCCAGCTCTTTTGAGGCCCTGCGCTCCCGGTTCTAGCTCGCTTTTTCCGAAGCAATGGTGCATAGTTCGGCTGTGATTATTGCGGTTTCTCGGCTGGAATTGCCGCAAGTAGCTCTGCTCCATAGGACGGCTGAATTCTAGGAGCGGTAGCTTAAGAAACCGCGACCAAGAGCCTTTTCAATCAGGGGGCGACCCCGATGCGATACCACCT
>JAYYQC010000129.1:0-10000 GCA_036128675.1 Myxococcota bacterium
GGTTCTGCGAGTCTCTACTTGCTTTCAAGCCTTTCTAAAGGCACCACTGGAGAAACGATTTTTGTTGATGGCGGTTACCACGCGGTCGGAACCAGCGTTCGATCTGACGGTTAGTCATTCATTTCGATGATGAGGGAGCACGATGACTGTAGAGGTTCGATTCAAGGCATTATCACCCGAGCTGGGTGACTCGATTCCATTTCCAAAGCAAATGTCTGAGGGCGCCGCAGGCATGGACGTGTGTGCCGCGCTTGAGGCTGGTGTTGTTATTCAGCCCGGAGAAAGGGCTATGATTCCTTGTGGGTTCGCGATGGCGGTACCGCAGGGCTACGAGGTTCAAGTGCGTCCGAGGAGCGGGCTTGCTTGGAAAAAGGGTATCACGGTTCTTAACACGCCCGGAACGATAGACGCCGATTATCGCGGTGAGGTCAAAGTTGTTCTGATTAACCACGGAACAGAACCCTTCGAAATCCAGAAGGGCGAACGCATCGCTCAGCTGGTTGTAGCCGAGGTCCCGCGAGTCTCGGTCCAGGTTGTGGACTCCCTTGAGGATACCGACCGGGGTGCTGGCGGATTCGGTTCCACGGGTGTCTAAAATCTGGGCTGCTTGATTCCCTGAAATTGCCCGTGATATCGCTTACATCGTCGGTGGAACTCCGACAGTCACCATCATCACGGGAGCCGCGGCGTGATCTGTTATAAATGCGGTAGTTTTACTGCAGACGGTGAACGCAAATGTAGCGTTTGCGGACAGCTATTTGCGTCCGACCGGCGTCGTTCAAAACGTCCGGCAACCGCAAAGAGCAACTCCGATGGACCTTTTCCCAAAGGGCAAATCCTGGGTGGCCGCTATGTAATGGAAGGCAACCCAACCGCGAGTGCATCCGGATGGACCTACCGAGCTAAAGACCAAAAGGATAACGTTTGGGTCGCCGTGAAGGTGATAGACGCCAAACTTCTTCAAACGGAGTCTGAGCGCTCGAAGTTTGTCTCCGCTTTGAAAAAGGCGTCGAAAGTATCCCATCCATGTTGGTCGAAAACCCTGAGCCACGGTACCGACCGTGATGTTCTCTACTATATCACGCCCTTTGTAGAGGGGCTTTCGCTCCGAAAGATCATCGATTTACGCGCGGAGAAGCGGCAGGTCTTTAGTTTGGAAGAGGCCCTTCCGACCTTTCGACAGCTTGCCAATGCGTTGAGTGCGCTAAAGAAGGGCGATTTCCATGGTGCGATTACACCTCAGAGCTTGAGGATATTGCCGGAGACGCTCAAGATATCCGGGCTTGCCCATCTGAAAGGGTTGCCAAGGCGTCCGCTGGTGGCAAAGCATCGCTCGAGTGGTTCGTACTTTTACTTAGCGCCAGAAGTTCGCGACGATTCCGCAGAGCTTCGAAGTGCCAGTGATGTTTTCTCGGCAGCGGTGATTCTGACTGAAATGCTCACCGGCATTATTCGAGAACGAGATGGTTTGGAAGCTTGGGAACGAGCACGTGATGTCTTGGACGGTCGTTTGGCAGCCGCGTTGGAAAGAGGCTTTGGACACCAGCCCGATAGACGCTTCGACACAGTTCAGCTTTTCTTATCTGAGGTTGAGCAGTCGGTTGGAGCGATTCCAGAGATACCAGAAGAGCTTGTCGAACCAGACTCCGTCGAGTTTGAGATAGATGATTCTGGTGAGTTTGAGCTCAGTGACGAAGACGTAAGTGAGTCGATTGAACTCGAGGAGCCAACCGATCCGTCTGCGACGCCTCTTCCTACCACGGTCGACCCTTCTGATATGATGGAAGACGATGACAAGACCATGGTCGGGTCGATGTTTGACTTACAAGAGCACCTAAAGGAACTCGAGCGAAAGAAAAAAGAGGTCACCGACCCCGAGAAGACCATGATGGTCTCTATCGAGGAATTAGAAGAAGCAACAAGCGAAGACTTAAGCCCTTCCAAGGGACTTTTACCGACCCAAAGCACTCCTCCCGTGGCTCAAGATGAGAAACAGGGCACCGGTAAGTCATGGTTGGTTCCGGCGATCGTAGCTGTACTACTGGTTATCTTAGTTGGCGGTGGCCTGATGCTCTGGCTGGGAGGCGAGGATGATGAGCCGGTGAGTGTGCCACTTACGAAGGTTGGCGAATCTCAAAACGCTTCGGATGATAAGGTGCCGAGTGAGCTTCCTGAGAGTGACGCAGCAGCTGAGCCATCTGTTTCCCCAGCGACCGCTTCTACCGATAAAGTGGGGGATTCGTCCAAGCCGAATCTAGAGGCAAAACCTGCGAAAAATGTCACCGCACCGAAGACTTCTAAACCATCAAAGATTCGGTCGAAGCCTAGAGCAAAACCTCAAAAGCCTAAACCGGAACCGACAGCGTCGAATGCAGGTGTCGTTGAGAATCAGCCGATTAAGCCTGTAGAAACGGTTCGCGCACCGGTGGTAACGGTTCGCCCATCAAATGATAACGCGAATGCTCCGATTCTACCTCCACAGAGTCCTGTTGTGGGTAAAGCCCAGGAGAGTTGTCCGGCTGGGATGGTGATGATTGATGCGGGGCCATTTTGGTTTGGGACCCGCCGCAATGACCCTTTGCGTGGATTTAATGACCGCGAAGCACAGAATATCGATATGGAGACCTTCTGTGTTGACCGCTATGAGTTCCCAAACAAAAAAGGAACCATGCCTAGGGTCAATACGACCTGGGCTAAAGCCCGTGCGGCTTGTCAGCGAGCTGGAAAGCGGCTCTGTACCGAAGAGGAATGGGAGAGGGCCTGCAAAGGACCGCGTAGTAACCGCTTTCCGGTCGGGAACCGAACCGTCGTTGGTGCCTGCAATGTTTCGAGTCCCTCCAGTGGTCCGGCATCGGTCGCGCCAGCTGGAGCGTTCTCCGGCTGTAAGAGCGCTTTCGGGATTGTCGACATGTCGGGTAACGTGGCGGAGTGGACTGCCTCCAGTTGGAAGCCCGGCTCAACCGACAAGGTAGTTAAGGGAGGCTCCGCGCTTCAGGAGAATCTTACCGGTCGCTGCTCTTCTCGGATCAATGAGGTCGCATCACGAAGATCCAGCACCGTCGGTTTCCGGTGTTGTAGAGACCCGCGCTAGAAGCAGCTTCAGCTCTTGAGAAACCTCTCGAATTCAGGCAGGGAAACGCTTCGACCAATGCCGGAGACCTACTTCGGTGGATTTGGAGGAAGAATCGATGGCTGAATGGAGTTTTCAGTGCTGGTCATGCCGGCAAGTAACCGAGATGCAAGACAAGGTAACCCGCAGTGATGAGTGTCCTCACTGCCGGAATGACATGCGTTCTTGCAAGAACTGCAAATACTACGATCCGGGTTACCACAACGAATGTACCGAGACTATTTCTGAGTACATTCCCGATAAGGAGCGCTCAAATTTTTGTGGCATGTATACGCCATTCGAAGGTGAGCGGGATGCGGTAGAGGATTTATCTGATGCGAAGGCCCGACTCGAGGCGCTCTTCAAAAAATAGGTTTGCCTTTGACTAAAGGCCCTATTCCCATAGCGGTGGCGAGAGCGTTATGAATTCGCTGACGAAGGGACTTTGTTCTGTGCTTCCAACCACGACCTTCCAAGACAAGGAACTATTGGGGGGAAGTGGAATTTGGAAGAGCTCGTTGACGATGGTCTTCACAACGCCGCGCTCCAAGGCCTGAGAAAATACCCCAACAACAAGGGCGTCGTCATTCGGATCCCCGTCGCTAACGGTTAAGCACGAGCTCTCCCCACACTGGCTCCAGGTAAATAGACCATCCTCTTTGAAGGGGTCCTCGGCGAGAGTGCGTAGGTCTCGGACTGCTTCCTCACTGCGGCTATTTGCCTGCCAGGAAGAATCAAGAACCCAGGTTGATAGGGCGACACCATCGACTCGATTCTCGATAACGCCGTCATTGAGCTCGGTAAGCGGTGCATTGGCAGCGCCCTCGGGGGATATTTCTCCAGGGATTGTAGCCCCGTTGCTGGTTGCATAGAGCTCGAATCGTTGCTCGGGTCCGAGGCTGCGAGATGGAAGCAGGATTCGGTCTGAGTCGAGGCTGACGACAAAGTTCTCTAATTCGGCACCGTCGAGCGAGGAATCGCCGTCCTCAGCACCAGTCGCTTCACCGGCCTCATCGGTTGGATCGGCCCCAGCATTGGTGGTCGCATCATCAGGGCTATTGTCGGGAAGCGGTACACTGTCGATACTGCCGCAGCCAACCAGAAGGATGAGGAGGCCGATAAGCGCCAGCAGAAATTGTGGGGTATTCTTCATGAAATCCTCGGGTGCAAAACTCAGGCCATCAATAAATTCAATATTTTCAACGGTTTAATTGTTGTATGTGTAAACTTTTTTATACGCATCATGATCTGAGTGTCAGAATTAGTTCATACCGAGTGTTTTGAGCTTCTTATAGAAACCGGGACGGGTCAGACCAAGTGCTTTTGCCGCACGTGTTCGGTTGCCATCGCATGCTTCGAGCACACGTTCGATATAGTGCCGCTCAAACAATTCTACCTGAGGTTTCAGAGGCCCAAGCGAGCTACCGGGCATTGTTGTCGAAGCTGCCGGCGATGACGCAATATTCTGAAACTTTTTGGAGAGGTGCTCTGCCTCGATGTGTTCGTCGCAGAGGGCGAGGGCGCGTTGAATTTCGTTTTCTAGCTCCCGTATATTTCCGGGCCAGCGGTGGTTTTGAAGGAGTCTTTGTGCGGACGTGGTTAGAGTCACAGTGCGGCCAGTTCCGTAGCGTTTTAGGAAGTGTTGCACCAGAAGTGGGATATCCTCGGGGCGGTCTCGAAGGGCAGGGAGTTGAAGCTCAATCACGTTAAGCCGATACCATAGGTCTTCTCGAAAAGTTCCCTCTTTCACCATCTTTTCGAGCGACCGGTGTGTAGCGCAGACAACACGTGCATTGGTACGTAAAAGCTTATGCCCCCCGACTCGCCGGAATTCACCTTGTTGTAAAACGCGAAGAAGTTTGACCTGTGTGTCGAGTGGTAAATCGCCGATTTCATCGAGGAAAAGAGTACCATCTTGCGCTACCTCGAAGAGCCCAGGCTTTTCGCGATTGGCGCCGGTAAATGCTCCGCGTTCGTGACCGAAGAGTTCACTTTCCCAGAGCCCATCCGCTACTGCCCCACAGTTGAGTGCAACGAAATGTCCAGTGCTGGAAATTGAGGACCCTTCGTGGATAGCCCGTGCAATGAGTTCTTTTCCTGTGCCTGATTCGCCGGCGATGGTAACCGGTAATGATGTATCAGAGACTTTATCTACCATTTGTGCAATATGAAACATAGCCTGGGAGCCCGTGACAACGCCTACCTTCGCCATAGGGCCCTCAAGACGCATCCTCTTGACGGTGAGGTTTGAATCCTCAAGCCGTGTCTTAACCAAGTCATCTTGGAGCTCTTTTTGGACCATCATCAATTCTCGTTGAGCAGTCTCAAGTTTCTCCTTCTGAGAACTGAGCTCTTCGATGACATATGCATTGGCCAAGGCAATAGCTGCCTGGTCGGCAAATGCCCACAGTACTGAGATATCAGCGTCTTCAAAGGCATTCGCTTTCATTCTGTGATCGAGATAGAGCGCACCTTTGACATGTGGCGGTGCGTGCATTGGTAGACAGAGTGTACTTTGAAGGCTGAGCACGTGGACGGAATGGTCGCTGTTGAACCGGCTGTCGGCTTGGAGGTTTCCACTTCGAATGGGTTGTAGTGCTTCGATGGCTCGTTTCGCGATCGTTGTACTAAATGACCGTGTCTCATCTTCAGCTTCATAGACTCCGGAAGTTGCCCGAGCTGAGAGTGTCTGGTCGTCCTTATCAGCTAGGATGAGTAAGCCGCGCTCTGCGCCACTGAGCATGACGACCGAGTCGAGGATTCGATGAAGCAGCCGCTCGGTGTCGGTTTCTTGCGCGAGGGCTCGCATCATTTGAAAGAGACGGCTCACGCTTGGAAGATTTGGACTCTGAGGCTGGGCAAGTTGGGTGACATGCTCATCTTGATGGCGGAGCAGGCTCTGCCGCGGTTCTACCTTGAAGAAGGCGTGCTGTGAGCCGCTCGGAAGTTTTTCGACGAGGCGTTGATGTGCTGCTTTGGCTTGGGCCCAAACTGGCTCGGTCGCTTCGAAATTCCGACTTTGGGTAAGTGACATTGCTTTGAGGACTCGCTCAGACCACTCTAACTCGAGATTGTCACGTGTCGCCACATTGACGCCGATAAAGGCCAATACGTTCTCAAATGGGGTGAGGTCGCCAATCTTAACCAATGCTCGGACTAAGGCTAGAAGCCCCTGCGTGGCCAGGCTATTTAAACCGGCGTTTAGCTGCGCATGCGTCCACTCGAATAACATCTCGATACATGAGTCTGTCGGAGTGAAGAATGCTTCGAATTTCAATTGAAGTAACGTTGTTTCAAGGATGGCGGTGTTGAGGCCTTGGCGTTCAAGTCGCGTATTAAGTTCTTTCAGTCTTTGAGTGAAATTGGTCGGTGGAGTAGCGGTTTGCAACTCCATATCGAGACTGAGTAAGTCGATATAGGCCGCTTCGGTTTGAAACTGTGACTCACTTGCTTTTGTCTTCAGTGGCATTAGCGTTAAGCTGGCTTCCTGATATTGCCCCAGCAATGATTGAAGATTTGCCAGATTCAGACCTGAGCGAAGTAGTGCGGATGTATCATTAAGGGCTTTGGCCAGCGTTATCGACTTCTTGTAGGTGAGAATCGCGGAGCCATAGTCGTTGATATCTTGTTCAAGCGTCCCGAGATTCGTTAAGCGATTCAGAAGGACCTTGGTTGAGTAGTTCTCTTCCGCGCAGGCAATCGATCGAAGGTAGAGTGATTTAGCTTCCTCGGTCTTTCCTGCCTTTTGGTAAATCAGAGCCAATGAGGATGCGGCTTTACCTTCGAGTTCGGGATAATCCGTATAGGCATCGACCAATGGTTCAAGAAAGGTTGCTCCTTCTTGGGGCGCACCCTGAAATGTCGCAATAAGCCCTTGGATGGACGCTTTCTCCAGCGCATCTGTTGGTGGGAGATCCGGGGGCAGAGTCTTCAAGAGTTCCCCGGCCTCTTTGAATTTTCCAAGTCGCAACTTTAGACGACTTAGACGTAACGAGACGCTTGGATTGGGTGAGGTAGCACTTAGATCCTCGAGAAGAGTTTCGGATTCCAGGAGAAGACCTTTTTCCTGAAGTAGATTCGCGCGTAGGAGCGAAGCGTCATGACCTTTCTGTGTTTCGAGTAATTTAATGGCTTCAGCAACTCTTCCGGTTCTCGCATAGGTCATCACAAATTGCGCAATTTGTTCTGACGAGAACTCGGCGTGCGCGTCTTGGGCCGCTCGAAATGCGTGCGCTGCGAGAGACCACTCTTTTCGCTCGTGGTGGTAGGTGGCAGTCTCGAGAAGATCGACGAGACTTATGTGTGCTTTCCAAGGTAGCGAAGTAGGAATGAGGCGTGTAGCTAATGGCCGTACTATCTCGTTAAGGATCGCGGTCAGATGGTTAGGATCCAAGATGGCTTCGAGGTCAGTGTGAACGAGAGCTGAGAGTTGCAGGCTGAAGCATTGGCCCCCATCGGTACTGATAACCTTGTTATGAAGAATCAGCGATTCGAGATCTTCCGTTGTTTCATCGCTGGTTTGCAGATCCGTAAGTATCTCTTTTAGTTCATCGAGGCTGAGTGGTTCTCGGCTTAAGGCAAGCACCGCTTGTCCCAAAGAGGGCTTAGGAAGTCTTAAGCTTTCACTCAGGTTCCAAAGTTCAGGTTCACTGGTTGATTGATGCTTCCAAAGAAGCTCAGAGGCGCTTCCCGCCGCACCAGCACAGGTAAGAGCGATCTTCGATGTGACCTTTTGAGGTTGAACCAGCTCAGGGCGGTAGAGTGCGGTAAGTTTCGCGAGGTTTTGTTCACTCCAACTCAGTACTTTTACAACCCGTCCAGGCCATGGATTTTCTGAAGACGATTCTCCCCAACTCAACCAAACGATGCCCGGATAGTCTTCATCATTTCGCGCAAATCGCAGTGCGAGTTGCTCGGCGGGAGACTCGAAGATCCGCTGGCCGGCTTCAACAATCACAGGAGATCTCTGCGCTTGTTGGCGAAGTGACTCGAGCACATAATGATGGGGATCATCGATGGTTGGCTCTTCTTCAGCGGAGCGTAATAGAGCTGAGAGGGCGTCCAGGGTTATTAAGTCCCATCCCTGCTTGATAGCGATTGCTGACGCAGTTTTCACCCACGCCTCGGCACCCAGTGCGTGGTCGCCCTCCGCAAGAAATGCTGCTCCCTGTCTTCTCTGGCAAGCCAACTCTAAGTCCTGGAAGGAGTCGAGCCAGAGTGGCCATGGGTTGATGGGGGCATGGTGCTTGGGTGGTTCGATTTCCCCGGTGAGTCCCTGCACTCTTTCGAGGACCTCGTTGGCTGAGAATCTTTCTCTCGGGTTCCAGGAGGTGAGGTTATTGGCCAACTCTCGAAGGTCTGCAGAGGTCGAGACTGTCTCGATAACCTTACCAAGAGCGAAGAGGTCGCTTGCGAGCTCGGGACGACCGTTCAGTGCTTCGGGCGCTAGAAAGCTGGGCGTACCGCCATGGAGCACTCCAGGCCGATCGCTGAGTCCAAAGTCTATCCAGCTGGCGTTCTGAGGTGCATCCACTGGGACCAGAATATTTTCAGGTTTGATGTCACCGTGTCTCAATCCAGAGAGGTGTAGACCGTGGAGGCTCTTGGTCAGTGTGGCTAGAGCGAGCAGAATTGCTTGATTGCTGGGCGATGTTTTTAGCCAGGCTGTCCACTCAAGCCCTTCGACCTCCGTTTCGATGAGGACCAGGCCTTGCATTGATTCTTTATCAATGATCATTGGCTCATTGAGCCGATAGAGCAGAACCGGCTTTGGCGCGTTGATGGGTGGATGCATTAAGAGCGTGGCGTATTCGCGCTGAAGAGCCCTTCCAAGTCGAGGGTCATCATCGCGCTGAACCTTCGCGATCAGCTTACGCTCGGGAAACCACGTATCTGAGACTCTGAATATCTTGGCAGAACCACCTTCAGCGACCTGAGCTCCGAGCACGAAGCGGTTGAGGAAGAGGTTCTGCTCCGATGTGTTGTCCATACCTACTTCTAGCCCACTCTTGGCTGAGAACCCAGCGAATCAATCGCGTCGTTAATCGTTGACAGTCATGAATGCCTCCATTAGAAGCGGCGACCTGGCCTGCCGATGTAGCTCAGATGGCTAGAGCATACGGCTCATAACCGTAGTGTCCGGGGTTCGATTCCCTGCATCGGCACCATCTCTTCTTCAACTCCCCCTCAGCGACTTAGACGCCTCTTTTTCGACGCGATGATCTCTTTGCGCGCGCCTCTTCGGCATCCCTCTCAGGTTTTCTTCGTAGACCCTTGCGAAGTCTCTCGCTTTCTTCAATATTTACTCTCGGGTTGATAAGGGGAGACAAACGAATGAAAGCACTATCGAGGCGAGCGTTTATTGAGCAAATGGGCTTAGGCAGCATGGCACTCTGGGCGGCACCCCAGTTGATTGGCTGCGGTGGGGAGACAGGCGTGTCAGCGATACCGGGACTCGCTTATCCGCAGTTTAGTGGTACGCCGGTGCTGGGAGGCGACAACGACTTACCCTTTTGGAGCCGCGGTAATTATAGACCAGTCGAAGATGAAATTGAGGCGTTCGACCTTGAGGTTATCGGCAATCTGCCGACCGAGCTCAGTGGCTATTTTCTTCGTAATGGATCGAACCCTCGTTCCGGTAGCTCTGAGCATTGGTTCGTAGGTGATGGAATGCTGCACGGCATTCATCTTGAGAAGGGGCGCGCGCTTTCCTATCGAAATCGGTGGGTTCAGACGGCGGCGCTTCAAGGCAATGGTGGGATGACTGCCAATCGAGCAAATACAAGTTTACTTCGCCATCATGGGCGTTCCCTCGCGCTTTACGAGGTCTCTATTCCTCACGAGTTCAACGCAGCTGACCTGACGACGGTGGGTGAATATGACTTTGGTGGT
>JAYYQC010000130.1:0-14427 GCA_036128675.1 Myxococcota bacterium
TCACTGACCGGGCCAGTGACAGCCCATCCGAAAGTCGATCCGATAACAGGAGAACTCTTCATCATTGGTTATAGCCCGATGGGAGACTATCTGACGTACTCGGTGTTGAGCCAAGACGGGACGCTTCTGAAGTCTCAGCCCATCGATATTCCGAATCCAGTGATGATGCATGATTTTCAGATCACCGAAAATTACGTGGTCTTTATGGACTTACCGATTGTTTTTGATCTCACGCAGCTCGACTCGGGTTTCCCATTTTCTTGGAAGCCAGAGCTTGGCGCTCGGCTCGGTATTATGCCTCGGTATGGTGAGGCCAGTGAGGTTGAGTGGTTTGAGATCGACCCATGTTTCGTGTTCCACACCTTCAACGCTTTTGAGACGAGTACCGGCCAGGTTATCCTAGAAGGCTGCCGACTAGAATCATTGAACGTTCAAGAGTTTACCAGCGCCGAGAGTGCACCCACACCCTGGGGCTGGACAATCGACCTAGCGAATAAGCGTACCCAAGAGGGACCGATTCTCGATCTGGGAATGGATTTCCCAAAAATCGATGTGCGTCGTCAAGGACGACGTAATCGTATCAGTTATGGACTACATCTGGTTGGGAGTACACCAGATTATCCGGCTCACGCGACGGGGATAGTGAAGCATGACCGTGATAGTGGGAAAACGGAGATCTGGCACCAGGGTGAAGCAATTCAGCCGGATGAAGCACTTTTTGTACCAGCCCCCAATACGCAAGCTGAGGATGAGGGTTGGCTTCTGAGCGTCGTTTATAACCGCGCTACCGAAAAAAGTGAGGTCATTGTCGTTGATGCAATGCGGGTCGATGCAGGTCCAATTGCGCGGGTTTTGTTACCACGACGGGTGCCGTTTGGATTTCACGGAATGTGGGTTCCTGACGGGGAAGCGTAGGTTGTTTGTTTAGCTAAATTCATTCATCCTATGAGAAATGAACATTTCCTATAGTCATGACCTTGGTTTGGGCATCGACCGCCTGGTTCCACTGTTGACAGAGCAGCCTATCCTTTATGGACAGCTCCTGGGGATCTTACTCCGGATAAAGCGCCAACCCGAGCTATTCGGCCAAGGGAAGCCCCATATATGGTTGGTGGAGAGTGAGGAAGGAGATCTGATCGGCGGTGCATGCCGGACCCCTCCTTACCCACTCCAGTTTTCCCTCATGAAAGATGATGTCTTACGAAACCTCGCTCGAAGAGTTCTTAAAGACGACCCACATTGTCCAAGTGTGATAGGCCCCACGCCTCAGGTTGAGATTTTGGCGCACACGCTCGAATCAAGAGGTGCCCCGGCTGAAGTTCGCCTCGATATGACTTTGTACGGCCTCACCACTTTGAGAATGAAGCCGAAAGGCGAACTTACTCTACGCAAAGCCGAGGGGGCCGACTTTGATTTGGTATCGAAGTGGCTGCATCAATTTGCTATCGATTGTAATTTACCGGATGGACCAATGGCTTCAGAGCGAATACGTCGTGAACTCGACGAAGGTCGAATCGACCTGGGTATCAATCGGGCGGGTAAGCCTGTCTTAATGTTTAAAGCGATCCTGCTTGGTGAGACCCGAACACTGCGAGTTGGGGCTGTGTACACGCCTGATGAAGAGCGGGGCAAAGGGTATGCCAGCGAAGGTCTTGCTCAAGTGGTGAATAACTTACTGGGGACTCATGTTGATGCTGTCACGTTGTTTGCAGATAAAGGAAATCCAATATCAAATCGGATGTATCTCAAGCTGGGCTTTGAGCAGCATGCCGATATTAGGATGATGACATGGGCGGATCGTCGATGAGTACGGCTTGGACAACCCTGGAGCTTGTAGGCATCGATGCTCTGCGTCTCAAGCCCGGTGATGACTTGCGGAGCGCGCTTGAAGAGCTTCAACTAAGTGCGGGTGGGGGAGCTATCCTGACCTGCGTGGGGAGCCTCTCTAGAACTCAATTACGGATGGCTGGCGCAAAGGATATCTGGGTCTCGGAGAAGCCAGTCGAGATTGTTTCGTTGGTGGGCACCTTGAGCCAGAATGGAGTGCACCTGCATCTCTCTGTCTCATTACCAAGCGGCCAAGTGATAGGCGGGCACCTCATGCCAGGCACCCTAGTTCGCACGACCGCCGAAATTGTGGTAGCTCAACTCGGCGGTGCAAAGCTGGTTCGTCGACCAGACCATACCACCGGCTTTAAAGAGCTATGTTTCGAGGAAAGGTAATCCGAGCATGTTGGGCTTTAATAACTCGGGATGGCTTCAGTCTGTGTTTGAGGCGGGGATCAAGACGCTGGGGTCAGAGTCTCGGGTCAAAGGTGCCGAACTTGTTTTGCGAATGCTGCAATACTCTTTTCTATCTCCGCGCGGACTTCGTGAATCATTCTCGACCTATCGAGGGCCCAAGAATCACCTAGCGCCGATTCGATGTATCCTCCCAGCGAAAGGTGAGCCGAGAGCCACAGTCGTTGTGTTGCATGGGGCTACACCCACGGCTGATAATCACCCTGGTATTCTTATGATTGCCCGTGTCTTAGCGGGCGTAGGGTATAGGGTTCTGGTACCTCAGGTTCCCCCCTTGAAGCGTCTTAAGATAACCGACGAGAGTACCGCATGGTTGAGCGGTTTTCAGAGCTGGATTGACGAGAGACCCGCTATTTCGGGGAAGCCAGTGGCATGGGTTGCTATGAGTTTTGGCGGGACGCTTTTGTTGAGGACAACTCTCTCGGAGACGTTTCAGTCGCGTTTACCGTGCGCAATTATGACTTATGGGTCATTTTGCAATTTAGAATCGACCTACGATTTCTTGTTAACCGGAAAAATGATGACGCCAGAAGGCGAAGAATATCTCGAGCCGCATGAATGGGGAAAGATTGTCGTCTTTTTGAACTACCTCTCGCGAATCGACGCAGGGTACGCAACGGAGGCTATTCAGCGGGTACTAAGGCGCTATGAGGTGGATGACGAGATGGGGGCAGAGCGTGAGCTAAAGACCCTCGCGGGTAAGGAGCGTGCATTGTGTGAGGCAATTATTCGCTCTGAAAGTACACCGGAGCTAGAGCGACTCCTCGACCTTATACGCGAAGTAGCAGCAGATGATATCATCTCATTGTCACCAACGTCTTGGGGCCATCGGGTAAAGACTAAGGTCTTTGTGATGCACGGTGTTGCAGATGCGATGGTCCCGTATACAGAGGCCTTGGCTTTGCACAAAACGTTGCCGGATACCGAAATATTTCTCTCTGGTCTAGCGCGTCACAGTACGATGAATAGCGGGTCTAATCGGGGCTTGGATGGGCTTCAGGAGATTGCTGGTATGGCGGAATTCTTGGGGCGCTTCGTGGAGCATATCGATCATTCGCACGTATGATCTAGTGAGTATACCTGTACCGATTCCTCTCGACCCTTCACACTTACCGGTCCCAGTGGGCGGGCTAAATCACCGCTTGCAGGAGCAGCCAACTTGACTGCATCGGTGATGAGAATCGTCGTCTCAAATTGCCTATTCAGTGCTTCGACGCGAGCCGCCGTGTTAACAGTGTCGCCAATGACGGTGTACTCTTGGCGCGTCGAAGGGCCTACAGTTCCGGTTAAGGCCAGTCCTTTATGAAGTCCAATGGAAAGTGCGGTTGGGGGTATTGAACCGTCACTGACGAGTGCAGCAGCTTGAGCAACAACCTCGGTGCTGGCACGGCATGCGTGTTCCGCTGCGTCAGGGTCGTCCTCTGGTGCTCCAAATACAGCCATAAGCCCATCACCCAAAAATTTATTGACGAAGCCGCCATGCGATTCGATGACTTCGACAAAGGCCTCGAAGAGTGTGTTGAGATAAGTAACAACTTCTTTAGGGGTCTTGGTTTCGGAGAAGCTGGTAAAGTTTCGAATGTCTAAAAAGAGGACCACGACTTCGCGTTCGGCTTGGATGCCTTCGGCCGAAGAGAGTAATTTTTTTGCAACGACATCCGAGACATGGCGACCGAATACCGCTCGGACGCGTTCACGGTCCCGCTGGGCATTTCCGATTTTTCGCAAGAGCCGTCGACTTTGAGTTGAGACTGCACCGGCAATCACACCACAGGCGAAGATTATAGCCGCGCGCTCAAGATGGCTGAGAGGTTCGGTCAAGACGACGCCACTTCCTGGTACCCAGAGTCCGTCGAGAGAAAAGCGGGCTACGGCAAGGTATCCGACCGCCGCAACTGTGCCGGTGTAGATGGCCAAGAGAAAGTCGAAGCGGAGGGCCGAGAGTCCAATGAAGATAAAGTAAAAGAGCAGTGGTGGTGAGGCGATGGCGAGTGGATCTTTGACCCACTGCAGCACACTGTAGAGTAAGATGGTGGGCATCAGCGCTTCGATTGTCGCGTTGATATAGCGCATCACTTGAAATGAACGGGAGGCGTAACTTTCGCGGCTCCGAAAGAGCCAAGCGCTCAATAAACCGTACAGACTGGTGCCGAGTAGAATCTGCGTAATACCCACCCGAGGCAGCTCGGCCCCGAGTAAACTCTGAAATCGTGCTTCGAAGATGAAGCTCGCCGGTAGAAATAAGGCTAAGATCCCAATGCTTATGCTTGCCAGGGCTCGGCCGCGGAGTCCCTCAGCCCGGCAGACCAGAGCGAAGAGGCGACGCGAGAGTTCGTCTTCATGGGGATTATTGCCAAAGAGTCCGTTTAGTCCGCCGAGCGAGAGTGTCCCCGTAAGCTCGGTTGTGTCCAGGCGTCTTGAGTCTAGTTGTGGCATCGTCATAATTATTGTCTCGTTTTCCGAAGACTACGGGCAACTTTACAATGTGCTCCTTGATGAGTGATATCAAGGTCATTCACGCGAGATTGAAGGGCTAAGTCTATGGGGAAATCGAAGGTTCCAAGCACACCAGCGTTACGACTTCTGAAGGCGAAGGGAGTAGATTATGTGCTCCATACCTATGCCTATGAGGCTCGGGGTGGAACAAAAGTCTCCTCAAGAGAGTTAGGCGTTGATGAACATGCCGTCATCAAGACACTGATTTTTGAAGATGAGCATCGCAAGCCGGTCGTCGTCTTGATGCATGGTGATTTGGAGGTGTCGGGTAAAGCGCTGGCGCGACTTTTAGGCGTAAAATCCATCTCACCGACGAAGCCAGAAGTAGCCGAGAAGCACAGTGGTTACCGTGTCGGCGGAACCTCACCCTTCGGCCTGAAAAAGCCCTTGTCAGTTTATGCGGAAGAGACAATTTTCGCATTACCTAAAATCTGGATCAACGCAGGCCAACGTGGGCTCTTGGGAGAGTTGGAGCCAGCGTGTTTGGACGATTTGCTTGAGCTCACGAGGGTCCGTGTAGCCCAGACCGTGCGTTAGAATATCTCAGTCACCAAGCAGCGAAGACTTCCGCCAGCCTTTTCGAATTCGCTCATATCGACGCCGTGCAGTTTCAGTCCTGCACCTTCGATGGTCGAAAGTTGGTCTGGGCGCAGGCTATCGAGGCCATTCTGACTCATCAGGACATCATTTGGGGTCACGGCGATGCAATTGGCGGCAAAGGTTCCGGGCTGCGTGTCATCGAGTTCGACCACTCTCTTCCCGTAAGCGCTCGCGAGAAAAACCCTCACGTCCTCTGTCTCAAAAGCTGAGGGCGCGACGATACTAAGCTTGCCCGCGAGGATCGCGAGCACAACATTGGTGTGGTATTCGCTTTCTTTCAGGTGAGAGTTCAAGGTGAGGTTCAGCCCAAAGGCCTGATGCATATTTTTGCTTCCGGCTTCTGTGGCACGGTTGGACATGCCGCAGATCCCGAAATTCTTAGCGCGATCCACCACCAAGGCTCCGGTGAGCTCGGCCGCTGCATCGGTGTCACTCAAGTCGTAGAGCGGTCGCCCTAATAGATTCTGGAAATAATGCCTCACATCATCCCGTGTCGTTTCTCGTTGGCGCGAAGGGTGAAACATGCGTCCGATAATGAACCTTGATGGCGTTGTCGCGAAGACATTGTTTCCAAATACACCATCGGGCTCATCGGGGCGGCCAGGGAACGTCACGACTGGTAACCCAAGCCCTCGAATCGTCCGGGCGAGATTGGCGTGCTGCCTATGCGCAACCTCTAAGTCGACCGTCTCTTTTGCCTGAATGTACTGATTATCCGTGACCGACTCCTCGTTGATGCCGAAGCCCTCGGGGCTGATGAGCATAGCTGCCTGCATGGTCGGGGGATGATTGGATGGTAGGGTATTTACCAGTGTGGTCGCTTTTTCAGCTTCAGAAACGATCATGGCTAGGTTCTATCAAATTGCGAAGTTAAACGCAGCTACAAAGCGTGCCCTCGGCGCTTGTCGATTGCGTGACATTTGATCGCCAGGTGTGACTCGGATTTGCGCGAGACCACGGTGGGTCGTACAAGGGGAGCGGCTAGAAACGGGGCGAGGGGTATGCAGTCACTGTCGGAAAAGATTCAGAATTGGTTGGCGAAGCAGCCTGCGCACGTGTTTTCGATTTTTGCCATTGTTGCGGCATTCTCGTCCTATTTCAGCATGTACGCGTTCCGTAAGCCCTTTGCAGCCGGGAGCTACGCGGAGATCGAAGCGGTCACGATTCTCGGAGCCACTTTACAGTACAAGACAATCCTGATCATCAGCCAGGTTATCGGCTATTGCCTATCCAAATTTATGGGCATCAAGATTATCAGTGAGATGCCGGCCAGTCGTCGTGCTCTAAGCATTGCGCTTTGCATCGGCATCGCATGGGCAGCGCTCTTATTATTCGCGCTGATTCCCGCGCCGTACAATATTCTCTGCCTTTTTGTGAATGGTCTGCCGCTTGGGATGATTTGGGGGCTCGTATTTGGCTTTCTAGAAGGCCGAAAGGTCTCAGAAGTTCTCGGGGTTGGATTGAGCGCGAGCTATATCCTTGCGAGTGGCGTTGTGAAGAGTGTCGGTAAGGTCTTGATGAACGCCGGTGTGCCGGAGTTTTGGATGCCTTTTGCAACCGGGGCGTGCTTTGCAATACCCATGGCCGTGTTTGTGTTTCTACTGGCGTCGTTACCACCACCTACGCCGGAAGATATTGCCGAACGAACCGAACGCAAGCCGATGGATGCCGAGGCCCGCAAAGCGTTCTTCATGCGCTATTTACCCGGACTCCTATCGCTGACGGTGCTTTACATTCTACTGACCGCTTACCGCGATTTTAGAGATAATTTCGCCGTCGAGATTTGGGAGGCGCTTGGTAAAAGCGAAAAGGAGAGCGCGGCTCTCTTGGCGGGCTCCGAGCTACCGGTCACCGTCGGTGTGCTCTTGGTCCTCGCGTTCCTGATGTTCATCAAAGACAACCGGAAGGCGCTTCTGGCGGTTCATGGAATCATGCTTCTCGGAACCGCCACTGTTGGCATTTCAACGCTTCTCTTCTCCATGGATATCATCGGTCCGACGTTGTGGATGATCCTGATTGGCTTCGGGCTCTATGCCGCTTACGTACCATTCGGGTGCATCTTGTTTGACCGACTGATTGCGACGGTTAATGCGGTGGGGACTGCCGGCTTCCTGATCTACGTCACCGATGCATTTGGTTATTTGGGCTCGGTGGGACTGATGCTCTACAAAGATATTGGAAGCCCGGATTTATCTTGGCTTGAGTTCTTCAAAGTCGCCAGCTACGCCACCGCCTTTGTTTGCACGGCACTTTATCTCGTGTCGTTACTCTATTTCTGGCGACTTAAACCGGCCGAAAGAGACCCATGAGTTGAGTCGAAAGCGTTGCAGCATGTACGGCATCTCGATAGGAGCGGTCCCAAACGAGTGAGGTTAGAGATGTCAGATGAACTTTCTTGGTTTCGTAAGGTTTCGTTCGCCGAAGGCTGGTCGTTTATTCTGTTGCTTGGCATCGCAATGCCACTGAAATACATCTGGGGTCAGCCGATGGCAGTTTCCATCGTTGGCGCAATTCATGGTGGGCTCTTTTTACTTTATGGGGTTCTCGCGATCATTGTTGCTCAGAAGGAAGGGTGGACGAAAAAGTTTTTACTCACCGCTTTGATTGCGTCGGTTTTGCCCTTTGGCCCCTTTATCTTCGATCGAAAGCTTACTGCTTCTTCCTAAATTTATTGGTTCGGAATCACCCAGTGATATCTTTTTGGCATTTATTCGTCGAAACGAATAAAATTCTGCTTATATTACCGACATGGAAAAGCGAGAAAACCAACTACCTCAGCTTCTATCGATCGAACTCATGCGGCTCGGCGGGCGATTGGTCAACAGTGTGCAAGGGCATCTAAAGCGGTGGGATGTCAGCACGCCCCAATTTAATGTCTTGCGGATCCTCTACGTGAGAGACGAAGGAGAAGGCGTCTCCTGTCAGACCGTCATCGATAGACTTCTGACACCGGTTCCGGACCTTACCCGTTTACTCTCCCGTCTTGAGGAGCGCGGATGGGTTGAGCGTTTTCGTGACCCGCATGACCGCAGAATTCGACGGAGCAAGTTGACGGATGTCGGAAGACGGCTTGTCGAAGAGATTTATCCGACCTTAACGGTCTTCCACCAGACTGAATTCTCGTCACTGTCGTCGACGGAGATGCAGACACTTTTCGAACTCGTGGAAAAGGCCGGCCACTCGCTCAAGCATTCAAAACCAGAGAGAGAAGATAATTGATGAAACACGTAATATTACCATTTTTTACATTCGCGGTGGGGACGCTCTTCGCGGCTAGTACTGCAATCGCCGGCAATTATGCTCTGGATGCGACCCACAGCGAAGTGGGTTTTAGCGTCAAGTACATGATGTTTTCCTCCACCCATGGAAAGTTTGATGCGTTTACCATCGATGCTAATCTCGATGAAGGTGATCTTAGCAAGAGCACCGTATCGGTCGTGATCGACGCGACGAGCATCAACACTGAAAACGCGAAACGAGACAAACATCTCAAGTCTCCTGACTTTTTTGACGCGGAGAAGTACCCAGAGCTTAAGTTCGTCTCATCGAGCTTGGCCAAAGATGGTAAAGCCTGGAAGCTCAATGGGAATCTGACGATGCGCGGTGTTACGAAGCCGGTAACGCTCAGAGCTGAGATCTCCGATACGATTAAGAATCCCTGGGGCCAACTGGTCCGTGGTGTGAAGGTTAGGGGAGCCCTCAAGAGAAGCGAATTCGGTCTGAAGTGGAACAAGGCTCTCGAAACAGGTGGTGTCTTGGTCAGTGATGAGGTCGTCCTTGAGATCGACCTCACCCTAAAGAAGAAGTAAGTCGGTTTTTGGGAAAAGTGCTCTGAGCACCTCTTGCATTGTGTTGTCACGTTTGAGACGACTTGGGGCGCGCCTCGAGGAGTGAGACCATGACCTTTGCAACAGCAGACCTCTACGACGACTACGGCGACACACTCATCGTCCTTCGATCGCAGTTTCGACACTTTGGAGCCAGGAAGTCCTTTGGCGGAACGGTGTTAACGCTCAAGGTCTTTGAAGATAACTCCCTCGTGAAATCCCTTCTAGCGACACCCGGCCAAGGCCGGGTTCTCGTTGTCGATGGAGGAGAGTCCCTGCGCTACGCCCTCCTGGGAGACAACCTGGCGGCATCTGCGGTAAAAAATGGTTGGTCTGGCTTGGTCATTGCCGGCGCGATTCGCGACGCGGCCCTGATTTCAGAAATGGATCTAGGGGTATACGCAATGGGGACGAATCCTAGGAAAACCGAGAAGCAGAACCGCGGCGATGAAAATCGCACGATTGAAATTGCGGGTGCCCAGGTTAAGAGCGGTATGTGGATTTGGGTGGACGAGGATGGTGCAGTGCTCTTGCCTGAACCTCCTACCAAGGATGCGACTTAGTCAGCTTTATCTTCCAGAATTCCGTCGACAACACCCTTCATCGAGTCGTCGCTCGTCTGGGTGGCATTGGCCTTCGCTTTGGTTGTTCTGAGTAAGACAAACTCGACCCGACGGTTTTTGATGCGCCCTTCCTTCGATGCGTTCGAGGCTACCGGTGAGTCCGAGCCTACCCCCATGGCTTCGACGCGGTCGGGTGAGACACCACGCTTCAAGAGATATGAACGGACCGCGTCCGCCCGCCATTGGGAAAGCTTGCGGTTGGCATCCGCCGGTCCGCTGCTATCTGTATGCCCAATGATTCTGAGCTTCTCAATGGTTGCATCGCGTTCGAGCAATTTGACGATTTGATTGAGAATCGGTCTGGCACTCCGCTTTAAGTGAATACGTCCGTAGGCGAAGAAAACCACATCGGTCAGTTCCTCTTTACCTTCAACTGTCTCAACCGTGACCTTGTCTTCGCTGACTTGAATCGTCTCCTCGAGAGGACAGCCCGGTGGTTCACCATCGGCGGGACCTTCCGCGTTTGGACACTCGTCCTCGGCATCCAAGACACCGTCTTCATCGTTGTCGGGCTCGGGGCAACCATCTTGATCCTGAAACTCATCGATATCCTCAGCTTCAAGAGGGCACTGGTCGTCAGCATCGAGGAAGCCATCTTCATCATTGTCTTCCTCTGGACAGCCGTCTTCATCTTGAAACTTATCAAAGTCTTCCGCCTTTAATGGACACGCGTCTTCCACATCTGGGTACGTATCTTCGTCGGCGTCCTCTTCATAACAGCCATCTTCGTCCGCGATGCCATCGAGGTCCTCTGGTTCAAGAGGACATGCGTCGGTTTCGTCGGGGACACCATCGCCGTCATTGTCTGGTTCTGGGCACCCATCTTCATCCTCGAAGCCATCGAAGTCCTCGGCCTCGTCAGGACATGCATCCATAATCGCAAGATGTTGGTCGTTATCGCGATCGGTAAAGCTGTCGACACCCCCACTCCAGCCGGCATGCAGCATCAATACGGGATTCCCGGGTGCCGTGTGAAGGCCGGATCCGACTCCAAAGGTCCACGTACCGGTCGACGGCTCTTCCCAGATTGCGGTTGCGCGCCAAATAGCGCGTGGATTGCCGACGAAGGTATCAAATCGAGATTCAAGCTCTCCACCGACCTTTAGGCTCTCCGTCAGGGAATGAACCGCGCCGACGAGGATTTGGGAAAAGGACGCCTGCCGGACACCTTGAGTCTCCGTTGAGCCTCGAAAACCCAGGGCGATCCCAAGATATGGATTGACTGAACCCCATTGGCTTAGGGCAATCGACTCAAGACCGAACTCGGGCGTTGGACTTCCAGCGTATGCATCATCACTAAAGCCACCACTGCTAAGCTTGGCCTGGCTATGAAGATTAATGGGAAATACTTTTTCCCGAATTGTGAGGTCAGGAAGTTTGAAACGATGCCCGAGATTGAGTTCCAGGTTACTGAGTGCCGAGGTCGACGGCCCCATGAGGTCCTGTCCAATTGGACCGCCTGATTGAAGGATGACTCCGGGAAGTTTGAGGCCCGCGACGAGATCGAGCGGTAGCTGATACTCGGCCCAGAGCGTGAGCAGGTGCTGAAAACCCAGTGGAGCGCGAAGTGATCTACCCGACGCTTCTTCAACAACAGATAGAAGCCCGAGATTGGATTGGCTCTGCGCACCAAACGATAAGTACCCCTCGCCTGGATATATCGGTTCAGAGATCAGCAAGAGTCGCCGTTGAGCGTCAGCGCTCGTATCAAAATCAAAGTCGAGGGTTTCGGAAGTTGCTGCTTGCGCATCGCCGACAAGACTTAACGAGATGAGCCAGATCAGCAGCGATGCGTGTCCCCAACCTTTGCACTGTGCCCGATGAGTGTTATTCCCCAAGAGAGCCCCTGGATTACGGGGATGAGGAGTCACTTGGATGTCGAATTTCATCATTCAAATCTCAAAAGGTCGATGCTTAAAGCTGCTTCCCATTTCGGCGCGGCTTTCCACGCTCTTTCTTACCTTTCTTCTGACCATGGGGGCAAATTGTGGTCAAGCACCGACTGAACTCTGCTTGAATGGAAATCCATGTGACAATGCATGGCTTTCGTATGTTGCCGTTAGCCCGAACGATGGGGCTGAAGGGGTCTCCAGTGGTAGCTCAGTGAGGCTTGACTTCAACCGCAAGTACCAACGCTTCAACAGCTCATTCGCATCGTGGTCTTCGGCGCAGGGTGCCGTACTTTTCGCCACCGAGGAGAGTGAGGATAAGCGAAGTGTGACTTTGACACCTTCAGCAGAACTTATACCCAACACTGAGTACACCCTACGTGTTCTAGCCGGAGCAGCATCGGCATCCGATGGTGCATCAAGTCCCATCCTCACCATCACGTTTACCACCGGCCTGCCAGACCTCGGCGTCAGTTTGGAGACCACGATTGGGGGGCCATGGACGCCTGCCAAGTTGGTTTTCAACCAAGATGTGGACCCAGAGAGCCTCGAAGAAGCACTTCAGTGGCGTATCGGCGAGACCGTGGTCGAGGCTCATGTCTTTCCGGTCTTGAAACTCGCGGATGAGGCGAGTGTTGAGGATGGCGACTCCGTGGTGAGCGAGGAGCCGGCACCGATGGAGGAGCGCTCCTTTTGGGTTGTTCCAAGGTCGAGACCTTCGGGAACTGGCCCGCAAGTGATTGTTCTTTCAGGGGCTTTGTTATCGAAGGGTGGTGACTATCAATTGAACGAGGAGAGAACCTTTGCGATTGATACAACACCTGGGCAGGCACGAAGCGAGCAGTGGACACCGCCTTCTCCCCAAATCATTCTCTCATCTGAGTTGGAGAATGGCCTCTATGAGTTTAACCTGGATGCTTTTCCAACCGACCTTCAATGGGTACTCTTAAAGGCAGCCGACGTTGCTTTAGAAAGCGTTGAGCTCGAGAGGCTTTCCTTATCTCAAAGTGGCGATGCTTCCGTCGTGATTGATTTGTCCCCTTGGCTTATGAGCGAGGGTGTCCTCGCTCTGACCTGGGTGTTGGTTGATAGCGATGGAGAAAGTGAAGTGATCAATGCGACCGCGGATTTCGACTTCACACCACCGGCAGCGCCTACGTTAACAGCTCCAGCTCCAACCGAGTGGTCGTATGATGCTCTGAGCTTTACAGTGGAAGTGCAAGAAGCTGGAACCCTGGAGGTTGGCGTTGGGCTTGAGACTCCAACGAGCTTTGCGGTCGAGGCGGGGGTCAACACAGTGACCATTCAGCTCCCACGGATATTAGGGCTCTATACAATAGCTTTCTCGCTGGTCGAGTTGTCGGGTAATCGTAGTGAGCTGCTGCTAGCTGAAGTTGAGCGGGTGCCGTATCCTTGTTTGGGAACGATCGTCGATGGGACTTTGATTCAGAGGCTTTCTGGTTCAAATGAACTGGTCGGCTTTGAGCTCGAGGATGATGGTGAGGGAGATGTCAGTATTTCGGTTCCGCTTAATTTAGGCTTGGCTGATGATGCAACACTCCATGGTGCATTGACGAGCCGTAATTTCGGCGGTGAAACAGAGTTCCTGATTCGGGAGAATCCTCCGATGGTGAGCTTAATTACATTTGATGCCGAGTTAATTCCCCAATGCGCTCAGGTCGAAGAGGCGACGTTGGTTTTAACCGAGACCTCGCTGTGCGATGGATGTCCGCGACCTTCTTCATGGGATATTGCTCCGCTGCGCGTACTTTGGAGAGAGACAGAAGTAACCTGGAATGTCGCATCGGATAATCAGAGTTGGTCGCAGAATGGTACGGGGAGCGAGGATGTCAGCGAAAGCCTTTCGACTGGTTCATGGTCTGGCACGCGCTTGTCCATAGGGCTAGAGGATGACCTTAATGCAACAGTTTGGAGCGAAGGATGGTTCGGTCTGAGACTTTCTCAGTTTGATGTTAATGCTGGTTTCCACTCAACTGAGAGCGCGAACGTAGCCGTTCGTCCACGTCTTCGACTCTCGCTTCAGGAGATACGAGAATGAAGCTTTTATCTTTATCTCGTACCTTCTTCGTTGGACATCTCGGGTTTGCGATCAGTTTCGTAGGCTTTCTTGTCTGCGGCTTTTGGGTCTTTGCGGATGAAATTGTGGATGTCGATCAAGACGGTTTACCCGACGCCTGGGAACTTGAAAAATTTGGTACAATTTTTGCGACGATCGGTACCGACGATGTCGACGCAGATGGTCTGGACGGGCTCGCGGAGTATCGCTTTGGTACAGAACCTCTTATTGAGGATACCGACGGAGATACCCTTCTTGATGGCTTGGACCCAGCACCTCTGACCTCTGATTATGACCGTGATGGCGTAACCGATGCAGATGAGTTTAGATTTGGAACCCAATGGGATAGCCCGGATAGCGATGGCGGGGGACGAACAGATGGCGTGGAGATAAATATCGATGGAACTGATCCGAATAATACGGCCGACGACCTTGTGGACTCGGATTACGACGGACTACCCAATCGAGATGAACGCGCATTTATAGCTAGCAGTGAACCAGGTTCGGTACCACTTGATGTGTATTTCCCTGACTCAGATGGAGACGGTCTCTGTGATGGCCCTGAGCGGATATTCTTTTGTGACGATATCGACGTTATTTGTCCAGCGGGTTTC
>JAYYQC010000131.1:0-10000 GCA_036128675.1 Myxococcota bacterium
CGAAGACTGGAGCGTCGAACGAGAGTGTCCAGACCCAATGAAACGCATGCGTATTACGGAACCTATCGCGATGGGCGTTCGTGCAATCGATGGACTCCTCACAGTCGGGCTCGGTCAACGCATCGGGCTATTCGCCGGCTCCGGCGTGGGTAAATCAACGCTGATGGGTCAAATCGCCCGCAACTGTGCAGCCGACGTAGTTGTGTGCTGTCTTATCGGTGAGCGGGGTCGGGAAGTTCGAGACTTTATCGAAGAAAGCCTCGCGGAACAGGGGCTAGCCAAGGCCGTTGTGGTCGTTGCGACATCCAACACTCCATCGCTCGTGCGCCTTAAGAGCGCCTACGTTGCAACCGCCATCGCTGAGTGGTTTCGAGACCAAGGTAAGCGCGTCCTCTTCATGATGGATAGTTCGACCCGATTTGCTCGGGCCCAAAGAGAAATTGGACTCGCGATCGGCGAGCCTCCCGCGCGCCAAGGCTATCCACCAAGTGTATTTTTTCAGATCCCGCGACTGATGGAGCGAACCGGCAACAGTGAGACCGGATCTATCACTGCACTCTATACCATTTTGGTACAAGGGGGCGATATGGAGGAGCCCATCGCAGACGAAGTCCGCGGTATTCTGGATGGACATATCATTCTAAATCGAGAGCTTGGCGCTCGAAATCACTGGCCCGCGATCGACATTTTACCGTCGCTATCCCGGGTTATGAATGGCATTGTGGCCGATGGTCATAAAGGAGCCGCAGCTAAACTGCGAGAGATCTTAGCCAATTACGAAAAGCAGCGAGATCTCATTGTATTGGGCGCATACCAATATGGAACAGACCCTAAAACCGACCAAGCGATCGATTATATCGAAGCGGTAGAGAGTTTCTTAAAGCAGGGTCTCGAAGAGTGCGACGATTTTGAGGGAACTGTCTCAAAATTGGAATCCCTTGTTCCATCTTAAGGTCTGAACGATGTCGAAGGATAAGTTCAAGCTTGAGACCTATTTAAAGCTAAAAGAACGCGAGAAAACCGACGCCGAACTAGGCCTCGGACGAGCTATTGAAGCTCTAAAAGCCGAGGAGGTACAGCTCCAAAACCTCAACAATGAACTGCTACGGATGGAGCAAGAGCGTATCGCTAAACGCCAAGAGTACGCCGAAAAGCAAATGGCCGGTGCGATGAACGCCCAATCCATGATGGCTGCTCAGACCTGGATGAAAAAGCTTGAAGAGCGCGAGGATATTCAGAAGCGAAGTATCGAAAATCAACAAAAGGAAGTCACCCGGCATGAGACGCTGGTTGAGATCGCACGAGAGACATTAGCCAAGAGCGCCGCCGAAGTGAAAGCCATCGAAAAGTCTAAGGAAAAGTGGGAAGAGCAGCGTAAACGTGAAGCGCAATCGAAGGCCGAAGCCGCGATGGACGAGATCACGCAGGCCCTCTTTCAACGCCGTAAAGAACAATGACCTTGAGTAAAGTTCAACCGCTCCACACCTAAACGCGGTATGCTTAGGACAGCAAGGAAGCGCGCACCATGAGCAATCGAGTTCGAGAGACCGAACAACGCCAACAAGAACAGGTCCGAAAGGATCGACAGAACGCCGATGCAAATCGTGCAAAGCAAAAGGCCGGCCAGCAGACCTTTCAGGCGCAACTCCGCTCACAAAATCAAAAGCCTGCTACTCAAAAGAAAACCGACCAGCCTCAGACTCAACCGCAATCGAGCCCCACACCCGGGAAACAAGATCTACCTAAAAGCTCATTGCACGCGCGTCACGGTATTCAAACCAAGCACTTTCAGTCCGTCCTCGAAGAGCGAGGCGGCGAGAACTTAAAGACGACGCGCAAGACCCATGATGAGCGAGGGGTTGAAAGCGAGGAGGCAGGCAGAACCGAACAGGCGCTACTACGAGAACTCGATCGCCTCGAACAAGAGCACCCTCGCATACAAAGTGCCTTCGATGATGGCTCGCCTCAAAGCGGTCATCACTCGGGTAAACAAGGTGACTCGAGTGAGTCTGGCAATCAAAGAGGTCAGGATGACGGTCTCCAAGGTATTGGCGGGGCCAAGGGAGCCACCGGTACCGGCGGTGAGGCCGCACTTAAGGCGAATGCGATTCGCGCACTCGTCGACCAACTCTTCGTAGGCTTTCAGGGTGCCAAATCACCCACGGTAATGCTGGAGCTTAAGGGCGACCTCTTTCGGGGAACACGCGTCCAGCTCACAATGGAGGACGGTAAACTGAGCCTCAAATTCGAGAGCCCCGATCCCAATCTTCGTCGCTTGCTTAGCTCCAGCCGAGGTGAACTGGAACGGGCACTGGAGTCCAAAGGTCTGCGCCTGTCGCGGCTTGAAGTCAATGAGCGCGAGTGATAGCTTTTAGCTCTGGAGCAGGGGGCTCCAAACTGGGACTTTTGCCGCTTATCTTCAACGGGTTAGACATCAACTATGTCCACAACCATTCGCTACGCTTTCGAAGATATTCCTAATTTTACGACGCTCGATATCGCAATGAAAGCAGGTCTCCTGGACCTCCTGCCCCATCAAACGAGTACGTCTGCCCTTCTGAAAGCTCTGGCGAAGACGCTTGACGACCTCACGAAAACCTCGGTGACACTAACGAAAGTTCACCAAAAGGTGGAATCCTCTGAGGGCTGGGAGAAGAGCCTCTCAAATGCAGGCCTCGCAACGCTGCTTACGCTCCGAAATGAGAAAACCCCTGTTTATCTCCACCTAGACCAGGGCAGCGCTCTTGAGCTCATCGCCCGTATGTTTGGTGGAGAAAAAAGCGACACCCGTGCGGCAGGTGCTATCTCAGATGCTGAACTCGGCGTCGTGTCCTACGTCTTGCTTAAGCTTCTTAGCGAGGCATCAGAACAAAGCTGGCCCAGCCTCGAACTCACTGAAATCAGCTCCGACCGGTCCTTTTGGCGCAGTCGCTTAATGGAAACAACCCATGTCTACAGCATCGATATCGGTCTTGGCATTGCCGGTCGAGGTGGGCTGGCGCGCTTTGCAATCCCATTATCGCTGCTCGACTTTTCAGCCCTAACACCCGCCACCTGGTCGTTGCCGGCAGATGTGGAGCAACTGACACGTCGTTACGATGCCCTAAGTCATCTGCACTCAGAGTACATCGCAATCGTATCGGAGCTTGAGCTTAGTCCGGATGAACAAGCCTCGCTCAAAGAAGGTGACATTGTTCTGCTAGACGACCACGCACTCGCTTGGCAGGATGATGAGCTTACCGGCACCATCCGGTTACGGCTTCGTGATCGACCGAGAGCGGAACTATTAGGGAGCTTGACCCAAACTGCTACAGGTAGCGATGCGGTGATGATTACATCATTACCTGAATATTTCGCGAGAGAGGATGAAACCATGAGTGACGAAGAAAATCCGGTCGAGGAAGCTCCGGTGGAAGAACACACGCAAGTCGCCAACCTTCCTCAGACTGAGACATTACTGAGAGAAGTCTCGGCACCGGTATCTATTGAACTTGGCCGGCTGCAACTCAATGCATCCGAGGTTGCGCGTCTCAAACAAGGTCAGATCTTAAAGCTACCGCGTAATTCCGATGACCCCGTAAACCTCGTCGTTGACAACGAGGTCTTTGCGCAAGGAGAACTCGTGCGCGTAGATGGTGAGCTCGGAGTTCGAATCTCAACAATCCTCGACACCACGGAAGACCAGACTTCGTGAAAACCGTTGCTCTGCTCGTCGCCCTCAATCTGTCGGTGGCATCCGCAGATTCAGCCATAGCCGAGAGTGAAGCTTCTCCATCACCGGCGACTTCTTCCAAAGTAGATACAAGCGATTCGGTCGAGAGCTCAGCAGAGGGTCAAGCAACTCCGACAACACCTCCCCCATCCACATGGGATCGGCAGCAAAAAAATCCACAAACGCCGCCAGAACACGAAGGGGTCACGATGGGCATGCAAGCCCTCAAGACACTCTTCGGGCTTGGTATTGTTCTCGCTCTTCTTTTTCTTTCGAGCCGACTCGTCTCGAAGAAGCTCGGTAGTGTGCGCTGGAAAAGTAAGGCGGGGCGTCTACAAGTTTCCGATTTTATGCTGCTAGACGGCAAGAGTGGTGTCTACTTGGTCGAAATCGACGGCGCTGACTGGGTGGTCGTAACCGGGCCCCACGGTACGTCGTTAGCCCCGAAGGATTCTTCTAAACGCGCCTTCAATCTGCAATCGGCGGCGTCCCCAGGTGGGTCTTCCTCAGCGTTGGACCTCGACTCGGCCTCTTTGATAGAGTCTGATCAAGGGGAACCATCTTGACCGACCTACGAACCATGCTCTGGAAGATACGCTGGATGCTGATGTCCTGCTCGTTGGTCTGGGCAACAGACGTGCGTGCTCAAAAGCTCGACGAGATCTTCAGCGAAGACAGCGTCGGAAACCGTCCTATCCTGCTGCTGGGTGCGCTCGCAGGTCTAGCAATCGTCCCGTTTGTGCTCATCATGATCACATCATTTGTGAAGATTGCGGTGGTTCTATCAATTGTCCGGCAGGCTATCGGCACCCAGCAAATTCCACCTACTCAGGTCATTACCGGACTCGCGATCGTCCTCACTGTTTACATCATGATGCCAGTGGGTCTCGACATTTATCACAACGCCGAAGATCGAATTCTCAAACAAACGGGTAAAGCCCTCGATATCAAGCAGCTCAATTTCGATCAGGTTGCCGACCTAGCCACCGACGCCCAAGAACCGATTCGGAACTTCTTAATGAAACACGCGCATCTCAAAGACCGCGACATGTTTTATAAACTCGCATGGCGTATGCGTCAGCCTAGAGACCGAGCCACCCTAGCCGACGATAACTGGACCGTCATTGTTCCAGCGTTCGTCATCAGTGAGCTAAAAGAAGCCTTCCAGATTGGCTTCATTCTATTCATCCCATTTCTTGTTGTTGACATGGTGGTCGCGAATATTCTCATGGCACTCGGAATGCAGATGTTGTCTCCAACGACCATCTCTCTACCGTTCAAGATTTTACTCTTCGTGCTTGTAGATGGTTGGTATCTTATCACCCGCGGCCTTGTGATGGGTTATTCTTAACAGGAGGAAGGAATGGACGAGCAAACTCTCGATTTTGTAATTCAGTCCACCAATGAAGCGCTCCTTCTAGTCATTGTCGTGTGCGGACCGCCTATTCTCCTCAGCATGGTTGTTGGATTGATGGTCTCGCTCTTTCAGGCAGTCACCCAGCTTCAAGAGGCGACGCTGACCTTCGTTCCCAAAATGATTGTTATCTTTGGCGTCTTGGCTGCACTTGGCCCTTGGCTCGGTGGCACACTCTTAAGCTTCGCACGTAAGTGCTTTGAACAATTTCCTCAGATTATATCGTGAGGCTCTGGTGAGCCATGGAAGTCTTTCTCGAACAGGTCGGCATCCAGCTCAATTACACGCGTGAGCTTTTGATCGTTGCTCTGATTTTAGGGCGGACTATGCCGATGGTGTACCTGACACCATTTCTGGCTGGTCAAATCGCACCGACCGAAGTCAAAATCGGGTTCGGACTCATGCTGACCATTCTCCTATGGCCTGCAGCCCGAGGAGCCATCGACGGCGCAGAGATACCGTTTACTGCAATTGGATTCTTCTTCTTGATGCTCAAAGAGGTCTTTGTCGGCTTCGTGATTGGATTCTTAAACAGTCATATCTTCTTGGCCATGGACATGGCCGGACGAATCATCGACACCGCTCGAGGTGTCTCAATGTCGGAAGTTCAAGTACCACACTCCAAGCAACGAGCGACGATTACCGGAAACCTTTATTACCAGCTTTTTTTAGTCATATTTTTACTTGCCGGTGCTCATCACATTTTCTTTGAGGCCTATTTCAATAGCTTTGTTGCTATTCCTCTCGACCAATTTCTCGCCTCACCCGCAGGAATGGAGCCGTTCATTGATTTCGTGATCCTCAAGACCGCTGAAATTTTAATGGTAGCAGTCATGATCTCTGCACCAATTCTCGCGGCAACCTTTATTACGGACCTTGTCTTTGGAATTCTCAACCGCGTCGCTCCTCAACTCAATGCGTATTTCATGTCGATGCCAGTAAAAGCACTCGGTGGCGTCATCATGATCTTGGTAGGGTTCTCAACCGTCTTGGCGCGTTTTGAGATGGATATTCAGTGGCTGCTCGTCAGTACGACCCAAGGTATTGAACTGTTGAGTTCGGGCATGGAGCCTTAGAATGTCCGACGGCGGAACAGGTGAAAAAACCGAAGAACCAACCCCGGAGAAACTGCGTAAGCTCCGAGAAGAAGGTCAAGTACCCAAAAGCCAGGATGTCACGAGCGCGGTGTCGTTCATTTGCACCTTCGCAGTTCTCGCTGCAACCGCCGGGTATATGGGTGACGAGATGATTTCACTCGTCGAAACCGCCCTCTCCAATATCAACTCAGGCGAGAGTGGAGAGGTCCTTGCGCATCGGTTGATGGTCGAGGGTATTTGGACCATGGCGAAAGTATGCGCCCCCGCACTCGCGACGGCCTTTGTCCTGGGGCTCGCGATGAATATCGCTCAGGTAGGCTTTATGATCACAACGAAGCCCATCACCCCGGATCCAAATAAGCTGAATCCAGTCAACGGCGTCAAGAATCTCATCAACATGAAGAAATTGGTCGAACTCCTGAAAACGATCATCAAATTTGTTGTGATCAGTTGGCTCTCCTACGCCGCTCTTCAAGATGCCATTCGAGATGTTATCTTCCTTATCCAAGGCGAACTCACCATGGGTATGAAAGTTGTTGGTGGGATCATCTGGGATTTCTGCACAAAGATCGGCGGTGCATTTGTGGCCATCGCAGCCTTTGACGCATTCTATCAACGGAAGCGCTTCACCAAGGACAACATGATGTCCAAATACGATGTGAAGCAGGAGTACAAACAATCTGAGGGTGACCCTCAGCTTAAAGGCGAACGAAAACAACTCCACCGTGAAATGATCAACGGCGGCGGGGTCAGTAACGTCAAAAATGCGGATGTTGTCGTGAAAAATCCTGAGCATATCGCGGTCGCGCTTCAGTACGACAAAGAGGTCGAAGATGCCGCCCCCGTCGTTGTGGCGAAGGGGCAGCGTATTTGGGCGGAAAAAATCCTCGATGAAGCACGGCGACACAATGTACCGATAGTGCGCAACGTTCCGCTGGCGCATGCACTTAATAAAGTCGAGATCGGTGACGAAATACCGGAAGAGCTCTTCGATGCGGTCGCTGAAGTCTTGAATTTTGTTTACACTTTATCCGAAGCACAGACGAAAAAGTCCAAGCGCCGGTAACCAGATTCAGCTCAAAGGGTTAAGGTAGTGTCATGGCAGAGAACAAAATCAGCTTCAATCGCTTTACCGCGCTTCCAAATAACATCGCGACCTACGGCTCTACGCCGGAGGAACTAAAGCTTCAAGCCGGCACACCGGACCCTAATCCGAGTGTCAGCCCCATGCCATCCGCGACCCCCGCCGACGTTCACTTAGCGCTCGGGCGACTCGGCTCTGACAAACTACGCTTCCAAGAGCCGGTGACGCCTGCACCCAATGCATTCGAAAATAACCGACTCAACTTGAGCGTTAGCCGAGCGGCCACCAAGCGTCTCAAAAGCCCCATCCTCAGACAAATGTCCGAGCTCATCGGCAGCGGCCAACTGGGGAATGAAAAGATGAGCATGCAGATGGCCCACTCTCTTGAGCGGGTCCGTAAGCTGTCGGAATTCCTGGACTATCAGAATAAGCTTACCGACGCGGTCTACGCGCGTACCGTCAGTAATGCGCGCGGATAAACCCGTTTCTCTTTCTCCAGCCCCACATCTCCGTTACGCTTAGCCCATGCAAGATGAAGGTGCCGCAGGCAGCCATGTCCTAAAGTCGCGGCTTGAAGAGTTGGTGAAGCGTTGGGGACGCGGTGAAGTCTCTCTCAAACACATTGCTGGTGTCTCGGCACAAGAACTCCATAGCATCGCCTCGCAAGGGTACTTTTTCTTCCTGCAAGGCAAACTAGAACCCTCAAGGTTGATCTTTGAGGGCCTCGTAGCCCTCGATCCTCGCAACGCCTACTACCACCGTGCTCTCGGTGCGATCTACTGGCGCTCGAACAAGACGGATCAAGCCATGAGACAATTTGACTTCGCGGTAAAGGTAGCGCCCAAGGACATATCGAACCTGATTGGGCGAGCGGAAGTCTATATATCCCGAAAAGAATTCACAAAAGCGCGCCAAGATCTCATGAGTGTGATGAAGCTTGGACAGGCAGGTCAGGAGGCTCTACTTGAGAAGGCTCAGGCCATGATGAGTGTCCTTCCCGCCGAGTAAGGCTAAACATTCAATTTTACTGAAGAGCTAGTGAGCCCCGATCGTTGACACAGGTTGGCTCGACTTGCTACTCCGTGTTGTCAATTCGGGGAAAGTGGCAACATAACTCGCCATCACAATAATTAGAGGGAGACTTCAACATCATGTCCCAAGAAGAACGCCGTCAGATGGACAAAACTGAGCGCCTCTCCGAACTACAGGCAGCTTTCGAAAAAGATCCAAAAGCGGGGCTTATCGCTTATTCCGCTGAACTTATCACTCAGGGCAAGCCTCTCGAAGCATTGAAGATCATACCGTCAGACTACGGTGAGCTCGATGGGCGCATCTTACGCGCCCGAGCCCTCTTTGATTCGATGAAGCACCCCGCCGAGACCGATGAGTTCATTAAGATCATCAGAGCCGAGCGCGGCGTTGAAGACGATGTTGGTGCCCAACGCCTCTTTGGCGAGTATGCGTTCGATAAAGGCAACACCGACGATGCCAAAACGCACCTGAAGAAAGCGTACGAGCTCGACAGTAACCACTACCACACCGCGGAGCTTCTTCGCGCGCTGGGCGAAGATGTCGAACTACCCGAGCAACTTGAAGATGCTGATGAGGACTACGAGAGCATCGTTGGCGAGTCGCTGAATGACGAAGAATCGGTAGGAAAGACCTTGGGGCAAATCGCTCTGACTGCGCTCATCTGCGGCGGCCTCGCTTTTGGTTATTACTACAAGGCAAAGCGCGACTTCCGCGCCAGCGAACTCGCTGTTGAAGCCAAGCCAATGGTCACCGCGGGAGACCGGGGTAGCCTCAAAGGTGCCATCGAGAATTACGAGACAGTCGTCAACGAAATCTCTTCCACCTCCGCGGCGGTCTCTGGGCTAGCACTCGCGGACGCCTTGCTCTGGATTGAGCACGGCCTCGCTGAGTATAAGCCGCAGGCACTCGGTAATATCGCTGAAGCGCGCGAGCAAAACTTCGAGAATGCTGACCGCTACGCAGCCGACATCCTTATTTACACCGAAGAGGGTCTCATCAGCGAAGCGCAGCGCGTCGCGAAAGATGTGAGCTCACGCGGAGCCGTCTCTGATAAACTTGCCTACGCTCTCGGCTATTCGTTGTTACGTGAAGGCAAGCTTGAGCAAGCCGCAGAGAACCTACGTCGCGCGCACGACACCAATGCTTCATCCCCTTACTACGCAACGCGTTTAGCCGAAGCACTGTGGCTAGATGGAGACCGTTCAAACGCTAAGCTCTATCTAAAGAAGGCAGTTCGAGCGAACGCCAACTTCATGCCGGGTATAGCAATGGGCATTGCAGACCGCGCACTCCGCGGCCGAGCAACTGCCGACGACCAAAAGAAGATTGATGGTATTATCACCAGCCAACCCATCGATACGCTCGGTACCCGTAATCAGAACCTCGTCTATTTTGCAGCAGCAGCACTTGCGTACAACAACGGGAATCTCGAAGAGAGCCAAAAGTTTATTAAGCTCTCGCTCGGAGCTGATCCACTCTCACCTTTTGCGACCGTTCACCAAGCAACCCTCCTCGCCCATAAAGGCGAGTTGGACCCAGCAGCTGAGCTCTTCAGACAAGCGGTTAAGAACGTAAGCTGCACCTACACAACCGATGCACTGATCAACTTCTACGCAAAGTACGAGAAGTTCGACGATGCTATCGCTGTACTAGATGGCATG
>JAYYQC010000132.1:0-14809 GCA_036128675.1 Myxococcota bacterium
GGTGAAGACGACAAGAAGGCCGCGAAGTACCTCACCATCCGCGGCGATGTTCTTCGATATAAGGGCGACGCCGCAAACTCTAAAGCGGCATACGACAAAGCCCTGGAGGCACGCCGGGAGTACCCGATGGCGCTCCTAGGTCAAGCGCTGCTCGAAGTGAAAGGCCGCAACAATGAGAAGGCCATCGAGTGGTTTGAAAAGGCTGCAGGGGCGCGTGAAGTGTTCCCAGAAGTCTACGAAGGTATTGGTCTTCTCTTCATCTCACTTGGAGACCTTACCGGTGGGCTGAAGCAACTTGAAGTTGCTGAACAACAGTTTATCAAGCGTGGAACCAGCAAAGTTATTCTGGGCGAATTCTACGACCGCGTCATCAAAGAGACAGCGAGACGCTCCTCGTCAACAGCCGCAAAATGGCAGTCCAAGAAGGACGAGCTGCTCAAGCAACCTAGCTAAATTACGGGGCCTCGACCGGGGCCTTGAATTCAACGACACCTGCCTCCGGGTTACATCGATTCGGTGCCCAAGCTTGAGGCGCCTTACACAAGCGCTCACCTCGCTCAAGTCCGGCCAAGTGACCTTCCCAAACTTTCCATCGAATCAGCTTACTACCGTCATCAGGCCTCACCAGCGCAGTGTCAGCATCATCTGCATGCTCACGCATGACGAAGCCTTCAACAGTGCCCGACCATGTGCTCCAGTAACGCTCGTAACGCTGAGCCAGTTGCACACGTAATGCTGCGTCCATCGAAGAATCCAACGTATCACAGCACAATTCACCGCCACGTTTCATCACGACCTGCCCTGGACGTAGTTCCTTTGACGAAGGTACGACGACGACCTCTCCAGTAGATTTGTAGACCGTTAGCGATTCACCGTCCTTCGCCAAGATTACCCCTTTGAAACTCTCTGAATCGGCACTAAGCCAAGTACCAATACCGAGACCAAAGAGGCCTACAAGGATCATGGTTCGGTGCAATTCCCAAATACGTTTTAACATAGCTTCCTAGTTTCGTTGGTTGGGAGACCAATCATACTCGAGAAACTCAAGCTGCTTAGGTTTAGAGAATCGATCCCCTGCCTGTGTACGAATCCACTCAATTACAGACCCCTTGGAACCCCCAAATTCACCTTGATACCAATCGAAAAGCCTCGATACTTTCCAAGTATCGCCCTCAAGTTGGTTTCGTTCCCCGTCCTTGAGAAACTTGATTGTCTCAGCTTGGAGCTCGTCATCGAGATTCCTAGCGCTGTAAGGCATCCGACGGAGCTTAGGACAACTCTTCGCACCGCAGACGAGAGCAAAGTGATAGCGAGGGTCGGCACGTAAGCCAGGCAAAAGCACCTTCTCTATCGAATTCAAGGTCAGGGGCTTTTCGTGCCACCGAACAGAAATCATGGGCGCGTCAAAGACCGACTGACCTTTCACGCGAACCTTTAGAATCGAGCCAGGTCGTCCCTCGGCACCGGTCATAAAATCAATGACCCACGCATTGTAGAAATTAAGCAAGAGGGCGATTTTCTCATCGCGCGATTGTCGCGAGAACGCCTCTGGGCACAGCCCCGACACTGCATCTAGAAACGAAGTAAAGGCTTTGGTCCTCTCGAGAGCAAGACGTCGATAATCAACATCTCCGGCGTCGTCGACATAGGTCTTGAGGCCTAGCGCCAATGCCTCGGTTTTGGGAACATCCATCAAACAGGGAGTGGTTGAGAGCAAGATCGTCGTAAAACTTAGCGCCCACATGGTCTAACATCCCTCAAGTAATGTCCGAGCACGTTCGGTATCATCTGGATGACAAAAGATTCTATAAATGCCCACAACATCGCTAAAACGAGAATAAAGAGGGGTGTAGTCCTGAATTCGGCTAAGGCGGTTGAGCTCGGGCTCCCACACTAGAATCGGCGAGCTGGATGCCTCACCGACGTATTTAGAGAGAGCGCTCTTACACTTGGAAACAAAAAACCGAACACCCGACTCTTTTAAAATCTCTTCAACCTTCTGAGGCTGATGGCTTTCGCTATAATCGTGTCGCTCCAATAATAGACGATAAGGCGTCCTCTCAGCGACCATTTTTGCCCACAGATTATTCGAACGTCTCAAGTGAATCGTTAGCTCGATATCATCCGTTTCGAGATAGCCATTCGGCTCACTCGGTAGCGTGTAATCCCCAGATTCAAAGTAACGACCAAGCATATTATCAAAACAAACCGGAATGTGGTGCAGATAAACCGCCAGAAACATGTGATAGCGAGCTAAGAGAAAATTCTCGAAAGCCCATACACCACGATGTCTTAATCCGAGCTGCCAATGATTATCAGAAGGTACAGCGGTGAGATTTGTGGTGAGCCACATATGGTCAAAGTTTCCATAATTAACCCCGCAATAAAATGCGTCGCGTCGCAGATAGTCCATCCGGTCCGCATCAACCTCACCTGACACAATTGCATGCAAAAGTGGTAAGAGGGATTTTCCTTCAAACTCATAAAGAGACGCGTCGACCTGCGGACTTAATCGCCCCGCCACCAATGAGGCAAGATCCTGGCCGCTTAGCGCACCCGAACTGGCTCGTGAAACCGCGTCGGTGAGTTTAGACTCAGTCAAAAGCATGAGGGTGTAATCCTCATGGGTTGCCTGTCGCCCTTTGGATGCAAGCCAATCTGGCAGGTGCAACGTATCAACCGAAGGCATCACCTTCTCGGAGACATGGCTAAGTGGCGCGTGGCCAATGTCATGAAAAAGAACGCTTAGCCGCACGCTTAACCGTAAGAGAGCTGCCTGTTCCGAAGGCAAATCCAAACCGTCAAAGACCTGGTCTACGATCTGTCCCGCGACGTGCATAGCACCTAGGCTATGGGCGTACCGTGTATGCGTTGCACCAGGGAATGAGAGTTCAGAAAACCCAAGCTGTTTGATATTGCGAAGACGCTGAAATGCCTTTTCATCGACCAATGAAAGCTCATCTTGCGTCAGGGCAATATGCCCATGAATTGGATCTTGGATGGCTACCACAACAAAGTCTCCCTACCGATCGGAGCTTCGTTCGAGACGTACGCTAGGTCAAGCAGAGCGTGATCCCCGACCTTGCTTCTTCTCCAGCGCGGCCTGACGCCGACGCTGAGCACGGTTGCCCTGCGGCTTGCCTTGACCCGCGGAGGCCGATGGAGCCGGTGCACCGCCGCTTCCCGGTGCCCCTGCTGGTGCAGGAGGCTCTGCACCACGATTGGCAGTTTCTTGTGCAAGTTGCTGCTGCCGCGCGCGCCGGGCTTCCAGGCGGCGCTGGTACTCTTCTTCGGTTTCCGTCGTAATTACGACACGCATCGCCTTCTGGAGGAACTCGGTATGAATGGAGCCCATCATTCCGGCGAAGAGGTTGTAGCCTTCTTTCTTATACTCGTGCTTTGGATCTTTCTGAGCATAGCCACGGAGGTTGATACCTTCGCGAAGTTGGTCCATGCCGCGGAGATGGTTCTTCCAGAGAGCGTCGATTGTCTGCAAAAAGATAATCCGACCAACCGACAAGAAAGCCTGCGCTGTAAACTCTTCTTCTTTCGTTAAGCGAACCGAGTCTACCTGACGGAAAACCTCGTTTTCAATGCCTCGGAGAGTGAGGTCTTGGAGCCCTTCGAGGGATACTTCAACGCCAAAGATTTCTTTGCAAAGCTCTTCGAGGCCGGTGAGGTTCCACTCATCTACCGAGGATTTTTCAGGACAGCACCGATCAACAATTCGCACAACAACCCGTTCGATCGAGTCCAGCATAAGCTCACGCGTCGCATCAACATCAGCAGCAATAACGCGCCGCCGTTGCTTGTAAACTGCCTTACGCTGCTCGTTCATAACGTCATCATAATCGAGAAGGTGCTTACGAATATCGAAGTGATGACCTTCAACTTTACGTTGAGCGCTCTCGATACTCTTATTGACCATCGGCGCTTCAATGACTTCACCCGCCTTCATGCCGAGCGTGCTCATCATGCCCTTGATTCGCTCACCACCGAAGATCCGCATGAGGTCGTCGTCAAGTGAGACGAAGAATCGAGATGAACCGGGATCACCTTGTCGACCGGCACGGCCACGGAGCTGATTATCGATACGACGAGATTCGTGACGCTCGGAGCCGATGATGACGAGGCCACCGGCATCTAAAACCTCTTTTTTCTCCTGCTCGCACTGAACGCGCATTGCCTGGAGAACCTGCATTTTCGTCGCGTCGTCAGCATCGGGCTGCTCCATCAAGGCCTGACCGGCGAGGAACTCAGGGTTTCCTCCGAGAAGAATATCGGTACCACGGCCCGCCATGTTCGTCGCAATGGTCACCGACCCTTTGCGGCCGGCCTGAGCAACGATGGTAGCTTCCGCACCATGCTGTTTCGCATTGAGAACTGAGTGTGCGATGTTATTCTTGGTCAATACCCGAGACAACAGCTCACTCTTTTGAACACTCACCGTACCAACAAGAACGGGCTGACCATTCTTATTTCGAGTGATCACCTCTTCAGCGATTGCTGAGAACTTATCTCCCTCGTTGAGATAGATGAGGTCGTTGTAATCTTTTCGCTGAATAGGACGGTTGGTTGGAACCACAACACAGTCGAGGTCGTAAATACTTGCAAATTCTTCGGCTTCGGTCTCAGCAGTACCCGTCATCCCACCGAGCTTTGCGTACATCCGGAAGTAGTTTTGGTAAGTAATCGTGGCGAGCGTTTGGTTCTCGTTTTCAATCTTTACGCCTTCTTTGGCTTCAACCGCCTGGTGAAGTCCGTCACTCCATCGACGCCCATCCAAGACACGTCCAGTGAACTCATCAATGATTCTCACTTTTCCGTCTGTGACCATGTAGTCAACATCACGTCGATAAATAGTGTGAGCGCGGAGCGCTTGATTGACGTGGTGAAGCATTTCGAGATTATCGGGGTCGTAGAGATTGTCGATCCCAAGTCGCTTCTCAACTTCGGTCATGCCTGCATCGGTAAGCGAGACAGAGCGTGCCTTTTCGTCGATGGTATAATCGCGCTCACGTCGGAGCCCGGGAATCACCTTGTTTACGGCAAGATATTTCTCAGTTCCGTCTTCGGCTGGGCCACTGATGATGAGCGGTGTTCGCGCCTCATCGATAAGAATCGAGTCCACCTCATCGACAATTGCGAAATGGTGGCCGCGCTGCGAGTAATCGCCGAGCTGGAGCTTCATGTTGTCGCGTAGATAATCGAAACCAAACTCACTGTTGGTGCCGTATGTGATGTCCGCGGCGTAGGCTTCCTTACGCTGCTGATCCGTCAGACCGTGCACGATGACACCGACACTCAAACCTAGGAAATTATAGAGCTGCCCCATCCACTGGGCATCCCGTGTCGCGAGGTACTCGTTGACAGTAATGAGGTGAACGCCACGTCCTGCAATCGCATTTAGGTAGACCGCTAGCGTCGCAACCAGGGTCTTGCCTTCGCCCGTCTTCATCTCCGCAATACGGCCCTCGTGTAATACCATTCCACCCAGAAGTTGGACGTCGTAGTGCCGCATTTTCAAGACACGGGTACTCGCTTCTCGACAGACTGCAAAGGCCTCGGCCATAATCGAGTCGAGCGCTTGGTCGACAGGCTTGCGAAGATCGCGGAGACCTTCCTTTGTGTCGGCGTAGCTGATGCGCTCTTCGGGGTCGCCGCCAAACTTCGCTACAGCATCTTTGTAGCGCTGACGAAACTCTTCGGTCTTCGCCCGAAGTGCCTCATCAGGAAGGGCTTTCATGGAGGCCTCAAGTGCATTGATCTGTTCAACGCGGCCCTTGTAACGCCTGATTTCGCGGTCGTTTTTTGAAGGAATAATCTTACGCCACCATGCAGGCATCCCTAACTCCACTTGCAAAGAATTCTTATGCATCCCTTGGACGTAACCGGCCCACGAAACTTCATAGGTTGGCCCCAAGGTCGAGCCAACCTAGGCGCAACCTCTCAAGTGGTCAAGCGACCACAGGCTTTCTTCACAAAAGATTCGGGAAGTCGCCAAGATTCTGTAGTCTTTGAAGTTTTTCAGGACGGAACTTACCCAGATGCCCGCCCCAGGACAGCGAGCTCGCGCATCCATCCAGAGGAAGCAAATGAGTCGAACGCTATCAAATCCAAAGTTTTCGGCTTAATTAATGAGCACTCCCTCAAAAATGTATTAGATTTCATGGAGGAACTAGGGTAATCCCCGGTTTAATGAGTAATGGCTCAGTAATCATACGAGTAGAAATAAGCTATGGGTAGACCACGGGAAATCACCGATGAAGAAATCCTGACACGGGCCAGGGAATGCTTTTTGGAGGCCGGACCTACCCTCTCTGCAGCAGCGATTGCCCGCAAATTAGGTATCAGTGAGGGCACGCTCTTCAATCGATTTTCTACGAAAGAACAACTCCTTCGCCGCGCGCTTGGTGTCCCGGAGCCCCGCTGGATTGAGCTCCTCGTCGACAACCCGCCCAACCTTTATGCGCAACTGGTACGTGTGGCTCATAGCCTCCTCGTCTTTTTCCAGGAGGCAATGCCCGCAATGAATTTACTTCGCGCCGCGGGACTACGCCCAGATGAGACAGATGTTGAAACCGACGAGCCTCCTCCGAAGCGCCTTCACCGAGAGCTCAGTAAGTGGCTTGAACGCGAGCAAGAAAGGGGACGACTCGCGGATCGCTCCCCAACCGTGAGAGCCCAGGCCTTGATAGGCAGCCTTCATGCACACGCGATGATGCGCCACCTCTGGGGCAAGACGATGGTTGAACTCGACGACGAAACCTACGTGCGACACCTCGTCGACACCCTTTTTCACGAACTTACCAAAAGTTCGGAGGAACATATCGAATGAACTACAAACAAATGGGAATCATGGGTGCGACCCTTGCGGTCACCCTCAGTGGCTGTCTCTTATCCCCTCCTCGAAAGTTCGAGGCCCCCCAAATTCCATTGCCATCACTCTTCGTCACCAGCGGAGAAGGCGAACACTCACGTCAATGGTGGAAAGACTTTAATGACACCGAACTAGATACGGCAGTGGAACGAGCCCTCGGAAACAACTTTGATATCACGATTGCGAGAGCACGGCTCCAGGCTAGTGAAGCCCTTACCCGTCAAGCCGGGGCACCGCGCTGGCCCGGACTCTCGACCGATATTAACAGCAGCAACAGCTCGAGCCTCAATCCATTCACCGGTGAATTGAGTGACACCACACGTTTTGGCGCTGGCCTCCAAGCGTCGTTTGAAATTGATATCTGGGGTAAATGGGACGCGGCTCATATGGCTGCGGAACGAGACGAACAAGCGGCGCGGGCAACGCTGAAGGCTACCGAGATCAGCTTAATCGCGGAGGTCGTCAGTACTTATCTCTCACTGACTGTGGCGAAAGAGCGGGTCGGGCTGGTCAGGCAACAGCTCGATGCAACATCAACATTCAGAGACCTCGTTGAAGCACGCTACGCCCAAGGTCTTACAAACGCGTTCGATGTCTACCAACTCCGACAACAAGAAGCACAAATTCTTTCAACCCTTGAGAGCGCAAACCTCGCAAAAAAGAACTTTGCTCGCCGACTTACACTCCTTCAAGGCGAAGTGCCCGTCACCGAGACTCAAGTAAACTCCGAGGTCCCAGTGCAACTTCCACCGCTACCCGCGACTGGTGTACCGAGCAGCATCATCCTAAATCGCCCAGACGTTTTAGCTGCGACCTGGCGCCTGGCGGCGGGTGATGCAAGAGTGGCTCAAGCACTCGCAAATCGCTTTCCCAGCTTGCGGCTCAGCGCGGGCCTCAATCTCTCGGCGACCACAATCGCGGACCTATTCAAAGATGTGTTTCACTCGCTCACCGGTTCATTAAGCCAGCCCCTCTTTCAGGGTGGGGCCCTTGTCGCCGCTCAACAAGTGAGTGAAGCACGCCGGACAGAGCTGGAAGCAAACCTAAGAAAAGTCGCCACGCAAGCTGTAATGGAGATTGACAGTGCACTCGACGACGATGCGAGTAATTTTGAACAAACAGCCCACATCAACCAGCAACTGAAGTTGGCGCGCGCGTCCTACGAAGACGCGAGAGAACGCTATCTCAATGGGCTCAGCGACTTCCTCTCAGTCCTCACCTCGCTTCGATCGACTCAACAAGTTGAGCTGCAAAGCCTCTCTCAACGCGAATCACAGATCCTTAGCCGCATAAAAGTCTATCGAGTCTTAGGCGGCTACTCGCCGCTCGATGCCCAATCCCTATCGCCGTCAGATTCTCAATAATGGAGTTCTACAATGTCCAAGCTTAAAGGCCTTCTAGCTGGTGTACTGATTCTTGCCGTCTCAGTCGGCATCGCTTTTTCCTTAGTGAAGGGGCGGAAGCGACCGCAACGAACGCCACCAGCTGAAATGGTTCAACTCGTAGAATATCTCGAGGTTAGCCCTCAAACACATTACGCAAAAGCTTCTGGGTTCGGAACGACTATTGCAGCTCAGGAGACTCAACTACGCGCTCAAGTTAGCGGTAAGGTCACCCGCCTCTCATCCGGTTACCGTCCCGGCGGACGATTCACGCGTGGGCAGAGCCTCGTCAATATCGATCCGAGAGATTATCAAATCGCAGCTCAACAACAACGGGCATCGGTGGGAAAGGCGGAACTTGATCTCCAATTGGAAAAAGGTCGCAAGCGCGTTGCCGAAAGAGAGTTCAAGTTACTGAGCTCAGGTCAAACAAGCCAAGCACGAAGAGCTCTCATTCTACGTGAGCCGCAACTCGCAACTGCTCAACTTGCACTAGAAGCGGCGCAAAGTGGACTTGAGCGCGCCGAACTCAATCTCGAACGTACCCAAGTGCGGGCGCCCTTTAATGGATTCTTGAAAACCAAGAATACCGATGTAGGCGAAATGATTGGTCCAAGCTCACCTCTCGGGACTTTTGTAGGAACCGATGCATTTTGGGTACGCGTCACACTACCGCTCGAGTCAGCTAGACTGCTCGGCCTTTTTCAAAACGCCGCTAACCTAAAGGCAACGGTCGTAGCCCGACAAGGAGGCGACGCTATTGAACGCACAGCGAAAGTCCTAGAATGGACAGGGGAACTCGACGCACTGAGTAAGACGGTTCAGGTATTGGTTGAGATTGACGATCCGCTCTCACTCAAGGCTGAGAACAGTGAGCGCCCTCCACTGCTGCTCGGCTCCCTCGTTCAGGTCGACTTTCAAGGGCCATCTCAGTCAAATATCCTTGAGATTCCACGCGCGGGCATACGCGAAGGGAGCCAGGTCTTCGCGATTGATTCTGAAGATCGGCTCATCATTCGTGACGCTTCGCTGGCATGGAAAAGCCGAGACGCCTTTTACGTGCGTGACAACGCGAATGAGCTAAGGCGGATTGTTGTCGGCAAGGTACAACTCGCAGTGGAGGGTGCAAAGCTCAACCCAATTAAAGAAGGACAAGAGCCTCCTATCGCTGCTCCCAGAGGTAAGAAGTCTGAAGCTGTAGAGGGACCAAAAGCCCCGCGCAATGCCGACGGCTCTCCAGATGCGATTGGACCAAGGGCCAAAGCACCAACAGACCAAGAATCACCCGCAGAAAGCGCTCAGTAAAAGCAGGTCGAAACGGAGTTAGAGATGTCCGAATACCGTGGTCCCATCGCATGGATGGCGCGAAACTCAGTCGCAGCAAATCTTTTGATGCTAGCACTGATGATTGGTGGCGTATTTTTTATCGGAAAAACGAAGCAAGAGGTTTTTCCTCAATTTGAGTTAGATCTCGTTTTGATCAGCGTGCCATATCCAGGTGCTTCTCCAGAAGAAGTCGAGCAAGGCGTTGTCCTTGCAATCGAAGAAGCGGTGCGAGGTGTAGACGGCGTCAAAGAGCTCCGTTCAACCGCCGGCGAGGGAGTTGGGTCAGTCTCAGTCGAGCTGCTTACCGGTGTCGATGCCAAGAATACCCTTGCCGATATCAAGAGTGCGGTTGATCGTATCGTTACGTTTCCACAGGACGTCGAGCGCCCAGTCGTAAGGCTGGCTGCAAATAGAAGTCAGGTCATCTCGGTCATCGTTTCGGGTGAAAAGAGCGAACGTGCGCTCAGAGATCTCGCGGTCATGATCCGCGATGATCTTTTGTCCAAAGACGAGATAACAGTGGCTGAGTTAAGCGCTGTAAAGCCTCTCGAGGTAAGCATCAACATCTCGCGAGATAACCTGAAACGCTATGATTTAACCCTCCAAGATGTCGCCCAGCGCATCAGACAAGCATCGATCGATCTGCCCTCAGGCGGCGTAAAGACAAGCAATGGAGAGATCTTGCTTCGAACAACTGAGCGTCGGACCTTTGCGAGCGAGTTTGGAGATATCGTTCTTAAGGCGAAGCCGGATGGAACACAGCTCAAGGTCTCCGACGTTGCTCTCGTCGTCGATGGCTTCGCAGATAATGCAGAGAGTAGCGCCACATTAAATGGACAGCCTGCTGCCATCGTTGAGGTCTACCGTATTGGTGATGAGACCCCAGTAGAAATCGCAGAAGCCGTCAATCAATATGTAAAGAGAATGGAAGAGGTCGTTCCGCCCGGAGTCTTTCTACAAACGTGGGGGGACCGGTCAGAACTCCTAGAAGATCGAAAGGACCTCTTGGTTCGAAATGCGCAGCTCGGCCTTCTACTTGTGTTACTAAGCCTAGGTCTCTTCCTAAATAGAAAGTTGGCTTTCTGGGTAACACTCGGGATCCCCATCTCCTTTCTCGGCGCATTTTTGCTTCTGCCGACCTTAGACGTATCGATCAATATGATTTCGCTCTTCGCGTTCATCGTAACGCTCGGGATTGTCGTTGATGACGCCATCATTATCGGGGAAGGGATCTATACCAAACGACAGGAAGGTCTCGGACCAATTGATGCGGCAGTTCAGGGGGCAAAAGAACTCGGAACACCCGTTATATTTGCGATTCTGACGAATATGATTGCATTTGCGCCTCTGCTTTTTGTGCCGGGCGCATCGGGTAAGTTTTTCAGAGTCATCCCACTGGTAGTCATTGTGGTACTTATTCTTTCACTTGTGGAGTCCCTCTTCATCCTTCCTGCGCACCTCGCGCATATCGATGATACCAAGAAGGCAACGGGTATTTTCGGTTGGATCGATCAAAAGCAAAAACGCTTCGCCACTGGTCTTGAAGCATTCGTAGAACGCTCTTACCAGCCCTTTGTCCGACGATTACTCAAGCACCGCTATCTCACCTTGATAACCAGTGTTGGCTTTCTCATCATCACCATTGGCGTGATTGCAGGAGGCGTTATTAAATTTACCTTTCTTCCGAAAATTGAGAGTGACCGAATATCAGCCAGCCTCGAGCTTCCTTATGGGGCCAACATTGAACAAACCAACACACTTGTTGAGCGCCTAAACAACGAAGCAAAGGCTATTCTTGCCGAATACGACCAAGCTTCTGCGAATACAGCGAATCCCGGTCAAACCGTGAGCCGTGGCGTTTTCGCAGTAAGCGGCGGTCGAGGTGGCGGTTTCGGCTCTCCTCGCGGCAACCGAACATCCTCGGGCTCTCACTTGGGCCAGGTCACAGTCTTACTTGTGCCAAGCGGTGATCGGAACTTCACTGCCAAACAATTCACCGACAAGTGGCGTCAGAGGGTGGGTGACCTCCCGGGTATCGAATCGCTCCGGTTTCGGTTTAGTACCGGCGCTGGCGGCGGAGGTGACGCGATCAGCTTTAGATTGGTTCATCGGGATATTGATGTCCTCGAACGTGCAGCAAGTGAACTCGCGACGGTCCTCAATGGGTTTGACGGAGTCATTGATATCAACGACGGCTTTGCCGATGGTAAAGAACAACTCGACCTGAAGTTAAAGCCAGAAGCCCGCGCTCTTGGACTGACGGAAACAAGTATGGCTCGACAACTTCGTTCATCTTTCTTCGGAGCCCAAGCTATTAGACAACAGCGCGGACGCGACGAAGTACGTGTTTATGTTCGTCTCCCAAAAGAAGAGCGCCGATCCGAGTACGATATCGATAACATCTATCTGCGGACACCTTCAGGAGGAGAAATCCCTTTGGTCGAAGCTGCAAATGTAAGCAGAGGTAGGAGTTACACATCGATCAGTCGCGTAAACGGACGCCGGACCATGACGATCAGTGCAGATGTTATCGCAGGTAAAGCCAACGCTAACGTCGTAACCAGAGAACTCGTGCGAGACACTATGCCCTCTCTCATGTTGAAGTATCCTGGCCTCAGCTGGGAAAGAGGCGGCCAGCAGCGCTCTCAGAGTGATACCAATGAAAGCCTTGGAAGTGGTTTCCTAATGGCTATGGCAGTTATTTATGCCCTTTTGGCCATCGTCTTTAAGAGCTATTTGCAACCCATGGTCGTGATGAGTGCGATCCCCTTCGGTATTGTTGGAGCGATAGGTGGACATTTGCTCATGGGCTTCGACCTGAGCATGATCTCCATGATGGGAATTGTCGCACTTTCAGGGATCGTTGTGAACGACTCTCTTATCCTGGTTGTGGAGATTCAAAAACATACTGAAGCTGGACAATCGGACTTTGAAGCCGCGGTAAAGGCAGGGATGCGTAGATTTCGTCCAATCCTCTTAACCTCGCTGACTACCTTTGTAGGGTTAATGCCAATGATTCTAGAAACGTCGGTTCAAGCCCGATTTTTAGTACCCATGGCGATCAGCCTGGGTTTTGGGGTTCTCTTTGCCACACTCATTACCCTGGTATTTATTCCTGCATCGCACCTGGCACTGCGCGATATCGCCAATTTAACCCGAAGACTTTTCTCGCCTCAGCCGTCCGCTTCTGAGCCGGCTTAAGTGCAATCGAGCACTTTGCGACCACGAAGATTTTGATGCATCACCATCACAAAGAAGTCATTTTTACTTTGCGTCAGCTCAACTTTTCGATCGTTCAACGAGCAAATTAGGACTTTGAGTACTTTTTCCGACCAATTTTCGCTTGGATTTGGCTTCTGAGTCCCAAATTGCCCGCAAGCTTCTTGGCAAGTTCTTCAAAAAGGTCTTAGACTTACAGGCAAGTGACACGCGTGGGCCGCGGGACTCGTTCCGCAACTCCAGAGTAAAACAGTTCGCATCGAGCGAACCTACAAAGGAGAAAGCATTGGCAGCTAAGAAAAAAGCAACCAAGGCAAAAGCAAAGGCTACCGCAAAGAAGAAGGCTGCACCTAAAAAGGCTGTAGCTAAGAAGAAAGCTGCACCTAAGAAGGCTGCAGCTAAGAAGAAGGCTGCACCTAAGAAGGCTGCAGCTAAGAAGAAGGCTGCGCCTAAGAAGGCTGCACCTAAGAAGAAGGCTGCTCCAAAGAAGGCTGCAGCTAAGAAGAAGGCTGCACCTAAGAAAAAGGCTGCACCTAAGAAAAAGGCTGCACCTAGCTTAACCGCTAAGAACTTCAAGTGGAATGAAGGTCTTGTCGGTCGCGCTGCGAAGCGCAAAGAAGCATTCCCAACCATGGATCAAGTGGAAGCAGCACACTTGAAGGCAGTTCTAGATGCGTACGGTGGTGACATCCAGCGCACGGGCCTTGCTCTCGGCATTGCTCGTTCAACTGTCTATCGAAAGATGAAGCGTTACAAGCTTCGTTAATCATTAGAGTTGTTGTCGAAGCCGCGTGCCCATTCTCGCGGCTTCGATTCAACTTGCTCTCTCAATCCCCTCCAAGGCGTGACATCACGCGTTATTTGCGTTAGCTCTTCGCTATCTTTGCGCGAGGAGAGAATCATGGATCACAGTGCATTTACCGAAGCTAGACAACACATCGAGGCGGCCTACAGCGATCGAGGCTTGCTCGAGCAAACTGCAACAAAAGATGCAGTAAAGAGCGTTATCGACGCGATCGATCGAGGCGTGTTGCGCGTCTGCGACAAAGTTGACGGCGATTGGGTTACGCATGCATGGGTCAAACAAGCTATTCTACTCTATTTTGTCGTCGCCGAGATGGAAGTCATGGAGATGGGCCCCTTTGAGTTCTTCGATAAAATCCCACTTAAAAAGAATCTCAAGGAACAAGGTGTAAGGGTCGTTCCGCCGGGCACTGTACGCTATGGCTCCCACGTTGAACGGGGCGCAGTCGTGATGCCCGGTTACGTCAATATCGGCGCATTCGTTGGAGGGGGTACAATGGTCGATACCTGGGCGACCGTAGGCTCCTGTGCGCAAATTGGTAAAGGTGTTCACCTCTCCGGTGGCGTTGGTATTGGTGGCGTTCTCGAGCCCGCACAAGCAGCACCTGTGATCATCGAAGATAATGCCTTTATCGGCTCGCGCTGTATCGTAGTTGAAGGCGTTCGGGTTGGTGAGGAGGCCGTGCTTGGAGCGGGCGTCGTGCTGACGGCATCAACGCCCATTATCGATGTTACCGGACCGGAAGAAGTGGTTCATAAGGGAGTCGTTCCACCACGAAGCGTCGTCGTTCCGGGCTCACGGGTGAAGTCATTCCCATCTGGTGACTATCACATGCCTTGCGCGCTCCTGATTGGTCAGCGCCGTGAGAGCACCGATCAGAAAACATCACTCAACGATGTTCTTCGCGAGTTCGCCGTTCAGGTTTAACGATGGGCATCAAGTCAGCTGAAGCGATTCTTGAGGCGATTCAAACCCACGCCAAACGATGGGCACCTCTGATCCGAGGTCCCGGACTTGAGCGCCAGCTCGCCGATGAAATCGAATACTTTATCGTGAAGGAGCTGAAACTTCCTAAAAGGGCATACAAGCGCCTCGGTGATAATGTGTGTGTTCAACTTGGTAAACCCGGGAATGTGCACATCGCAGTAGTGGCGCATTTGGATGCTCGGCTGGACCAAGGCGCTCCGCTCGCAGTGA
>JAYYQC010000133.1:0-4738 GCA_036128675.1 Myxococcota bacterium
TCTACTGTTATTTAAACATGGGCCCATTTTTTTTCTTCCAAAAACCAGGTTGCTGTACGTTAAAAAAGCGACTCCAAGCCCAAAAGATCGAGCAGTTTTCTAAACAAAAAAAGTTGTTATAGAACCGCGAGATAGACCGCAAGCGACAAATTATGCGCCATAAAACACTATTTTTGTTGAATTTATTTTCATAATTTCACCGACACCGAACATTGACAACCCGCATCTTCTTATGAGTAGATTGGGGACCCATTGGCAGCAATGCCAACCGAATTTGATGCATGGTGTGCCCTTTCCCCCACAGTTGAGGGCCCCGCATTGTCAGACAATAAAAATAAAGAATACCCCAATAGAGATAGGGCCGCCCCACCAGGCGGCCCTCCCCGATTCTCTAAGGTCGGAGACCTGGCGGCGGCATCAGGGGTTCGTCCTCTGGCGCTTCGAGGCACTCAGCCAGACTCCCTACCCCAGGAATCTCGTCTATCACGTCCGCCGCAAAAGCCGCGGCATCGACGTAGAGCCCTTCTCCGAAGCCAACCTGAACCGCATTGATATGGTTGAGGTAGCAAGGCGAGAGCGGTGACTGAACGGCTTTGCCTTCATCGCGCCACCAGAGCAGAAGATTATGTGCGGTCCACAGATAGGTATAATCGTAAGCAGTTGGATTCGGACGCCAGCTTGCAATCTGTTCAACCGGCATCCGGTAGTTCGCTTCACGTCTCAAAACGACCTCGGTCGCATCGTCAAGCGCTTGTTTCGCTTCTACCAATCGCTCAGGTCGGTCAGTGGTGAATGGATCGCTGTCGGCATCGACCCAGTCGTAGAGACCGTGCACCTGGCGCGCTCGGAGGTAGGTGATCTCAGCTGCATCAACCAGCTCAGAAACCCAAGGGCGCAGACCAGCATCTACCAGAGGAAGTAAATCTTCCAGTGCTCGGAAGCCCTGTTCAAACGCGAGCTCAGTCTCATTAAGGAGGGGATCAATCTCGGCGGTGTAGCCAGGTCCACCGTCGAGAGGATTACGCATATCAATGAGCCCCTTCTTGACCGGCTGAGTCTCAATCGATGGCAATAACGGCACATTTTGGCCAATCTCAGCCATATCATCCCAAGTCTCAGTTCCGGAAAGATAGGCTTGTGCATTGCGCTTCACGATATCTTGTGGGCCCTGGCCATCGACTTCGCCGAGGATCAAGGTCTGGTGTTGAACGTCCATCCAATAAAGCAGTGCGTCTACCAATGCACCACGCTGTGCCCCAAATGGCTTAAAGACGTCCTCTAGGAGGTTCCGCAAGGCCAAGCGCTCGTCGCCGGTCTCGAGGTGAACATCCCAAGCGGCCCGTGCTGCGACCACATCGTTGAGCCAATAGCCCCACTCATAACCACTTGAGAAGACCGACTGTCCATCCATGCGACCTTCACCGGCCATCGCGCCGTTCTCTTCGTCCTCAGCCAAAATCCAGAGGTCATGAAAGCGGCGCTCCGCATATGTGGGTAGAAAGAGTGGAACGTCGATATCGAAGCTGACCCAGTAAGCGGTCTCGGGGTGCCAAATGACCGGCCGCCGTCCGACCTCGCTCTGGAGGTAGGTTCGCATATGACTGAAATCGAGATTGCCATAGGTCGGTGCCGGGTCGTCGAGTGCGTAGTGCTGAACCGTATGCGGCATCACAGCCAGTCGGTCGTCCGCATAATAGGTCAGAAAGTTAAAGTTAATGTCTTCACCGGTAACCGGGTCCGCATAACCTTCAGCCACCAAGCCAGCCGGAATATGGACCTTCATCCAGGCCTGCGCTCCGCCGTGCGCCTCGTCGAGATGACTTGCCATCTGGTCCATCCAAGCGAGCATTCGGGCTGGCTCTGGGTGGGTAAATTCAGAAGAGCCCGACTCGGTGGCTAAAAAGTCGAAGCCTGCGCTCATAACCTTATCGATGCGGGTTCGGATCTCCGCCAGCTCAGCGTCGAGCTCACCCTGCTCACGGAGAAGCTGATACGAATGTTGCTGATGCAATGCAATCGGGACATCCACCCCTACCTGCAGGCCATACACGTGTGCCGCGTCCACAATGCGGGTGAGGCGCCGGAAACGCTCATCGCTCTCGGCAAAGTCTGCCCAGCCCTCGGCCCATAGCAGGACCCACAGGACGTGGTTTTGGCGGTTCGCGACGAGCCAGTGCAGGTAAAGCTCCCACTCTTTAAAGCCTTCATCAAAGCCGGTGCTGTCCCAGAGGCCTTCAGGTCCCCAGCCGTTTAAGAAATCGGCAAGCTCAATCGGATGCATGGTGTGAATCTGAAAGCTACGAACCGGCCAGCGCGGCGAAGACTCCATTGCCAACGTCTCGGGCCAAGACAAAGATGCTGGCTTATAGGGTTCAAATGGATGCCAGAAAGCAAAACCGAGTTCTCTCAAAAGCTCAAAGGTCGCAAAGCCTAGACCGATATTCACAACCTCATCATCGGTTCGGGTTTGCCCCATCACTTGATAAACCCGACAGTTGTTTTCGCGTGAGATGCTGAGGGACATCGTTTCGGCTGGGCTTGTCTCGGCGAGTCGCCCTAGTGAAATCACAACCGATCCGGACTCGGGGCCCGCCTCGCTATCGTAGTCTTCGATGGTGACAAACTCGCCGAGATAGTCGGCCAATACCGTCTTCCAGGGCGCATATTGAGGTCGGCTCGTTGCGATATAGACCTTGGTGACCGCTTCACCAGCTACGCAATCGGGATGGGGATCATCGGGGCTATTGGGGCTATCAAAGCCTCCGCCATTAAGTGGCGGTGGAACCACCGGGTCAATCAGGTCATCGGCTTGGCCGACGACATCGTCTTCTGCGCATCCAAAAGCCAGCGCCGCCAAAAAAATCACCCAATACACGCTCCACGCGCCTCGATGCTCCCGAACCATCCGTGATCCTCCCTCTCTGAATTGGTCTGACCATCGGACGTTAACGAATTGAAATTCGAGTGGCCAGACCTAAGACGGGCAATTTTTAACCATGGGTTTAGCTCAAGTCGTTGTGCACGGCTGAAATATTGACGGATCAACCGATTAGCGAGCCGCGAGCGCCCAAATTCACCTCCGATCTTTAGGGGGCAAATCCTCAGGACATTTAGGTAAGCCGATATTTATCCGACGGCATAAAGCGCCGTAGATTCAGATAAGTCCGAGCGACTTCTGAGAATGACAGCTATTCTTCAGTTCGTCGTGAGACCGTCGATATTCCCCATGATGAGAATCGTTCTCAGTGATTGGCATTCGGTCTTTGTGAATGCATTGCGCTCATGCGCCACGGCGGAGGTGCGCCCTCATCTGACGACCATCTTACGCGCCATGATTCTCATTTCGCTCTCGCTCACACCCATGCGGGAGGCCCAAGCTCAGAGTGATACGCTTGAGGTTGGTACGCGCTGCATTCCGATTAAGTCGCTGGGTATCTTCAAAAATAAAAAGCTACGCGGACGTCTTAAAGCGGCCTTGCCACGCGACGAGGTTGAGCTGGTTGAGGTGATTTCCAAGAGAGCGCTGAAGGTGAAGGTCCTCACCCGCAAGGGGGCCATCGCCTATGTGAAGGTTCGTGCCTTTAAGAAGCGATGCAGGCTCACCCCGCCGAGCGCGCCGACGCAGCCCTCTGAGCCCTCAGACGCTCAGCGTCCAGCTGTCGATACGACGGTAGAGCAGGAAATCGAGCCGAGCTCCCCGACTCAGGTAACTGAGGAAATGAGCGAAACCGAAACACCATCGCTCGAGGCAGCCGATGAGGTCTCTCCGAATGGTCTAACACCACCTACCAACGCCATAAAGCCGTCCGACATGGTCGAGACTGCCGGAGAGCATTCGAAGACAACCGATAGGGTCTCGGAAAGCGATGAAGCGCCAAAGGTCTCCGAGACCGCGGCTGAACTCGATACGAGCGAGCCTGACAAATCAAGCGATAGTCCGACGGTACCAACAACCCCGGCATTATCAGAAAATCAGAATCCCGACTCAGCCGCTGAGCCAGCCGAGCCATCTGCCCCGGCCTCTCAAGCTTCGCTCGACGAGGCGTCGCCCTCAGACGTGACTGAAACTGAACCTGCTGGCTGGACGCCTCCCACGACTGACGATGGCGTTCGGGACACCTATTGGACTGAGCGATACCGGCGGGTAGCGGTGCGTGATGTTGAGTTGGGTGACCCTTCGCTGCCAAAACTGCTGGGTGACTCGCTCTCTTCGGTGATTGCTTCGGAGCTACAAGCGCGAAGTCGGGGCCGCTTCGAAGTCATGTCGAAAGGTGACCTCCGAAGACTCATTTCCAGACAGGAAGAGGCACTCATGATGGGCTGCGATGACCCGAGCTGTCTCATGGACCTCGCTTCCCTGGCTGAAGCGGATAACCTTATCACAGCGTCGGTTAACAAGCTGGGTGACCGTACTATCCTAACAATTGAGCTCTTGGATGCTAAGCTTCAGACCGTTTTGCGGCGTCAGGCGATTGCGTGGCGTGGCGACCCGTCGGGCTTGGTCGAGCTCGCGCGTGCGTGCCTCGCGTGGATCATTGAAGGGCCCGAGGCAAGTAAGCTCCGAGGTAACCTTCAGGTCGTGGCCGACCAAGACCAAGCCTCGGTTTCAATCAATGGAAAGTCGCAAGGTGAGACACCAATTGACCTCTTTCCAGATTTATCCATCGGACTCCATGAAGTCCGCATTCAGAAAAATGGGTATATTCCCTTCGATGCCCCGGTCGTTGTTAATCCGGGC
>JAYYQC010000134.1:0-5031 GCA_036128675.1 Myxococcota bacterium
TGGGTGGGCGCGCGTCGGAGAGGAAGCGTCACTCCGACGATAAGCGCAATTTGCCCATGTGTCCCGCGCACTGCATCGAAGAGCTGGGGTTGATGACTCGGTGACACCCGATGAACGGCCCCATCCCCCGTCACAACTTCAAGCTCGAGAATATGGTCCATTTGAGTGCCATCCCAATAGCTTGAGAAGCCCAACCCACCCATCGATAGGGTGCCACCGACTGTGACATCCAACCAGTCCGTCAGAACCGGTGGTGTCAGATTCCGCTCTAAGGTCGTCTCGACGAGACGTCGCCACGAGATACCCGCACCGACGTGAATCGAATCAGGACCGAGACGGTAGACCTCCGAGAGCGCCGTCATATCGATGACCAAGCCATCTTTCATCTGCATCTGCCCGCCCGCAGAGTGAGCATCGCCTCGAGCCGCCACGCATAGCCCCTCGCGGGCAGCAAAGCGCATCGCACACTGAACGTCTTTGATGCTGCCTGGTCGTAGGACCAAGGCCGGTCGCTCTGAGATGACCTTACCGAAATCCTGCGCACACGCTTCAAGTGCCTCGTCATGGACGAGCCACGCGCCATCGACGGGCGGAAGTATGCCCCATTGCGCCATTCTCTCTTCCATTGCTAAACCTCCTCGACGCTGGGGCCCGATGCCTGCGTTGGTTCATTGAGAACTTCGGCATGCGAACCAAAGATCTGACCGCGCACTATCGAAATTTCACGAAAACGGCGAACGAAAAAATCCTGTACAAGGAACGATCAAAACGCGCATTGTCAGACAATTTTCTGTGCACTTTTTAGGCAACGAGCCATGGGACGGCGCGAAACTCATCGTGTAACTACCAAGGAGTCAATAAAATGAACACAGCAAGTATCACTCATCGAGCCCCCATCGCACTTCCCTCGAGCCCATGCGTAGAGACCAGAGCAACACAAAAGCCTGCTACCGCAGCGTCCCAAGCACCGGTCGATACCTTCGAAATCAAGGCAAACGCAGCGGCGCTTCCGCCGACTGTTGCAGCAGCGAAACGCGAAATAATTGCACTCGCCAAAGCCAACACAACCAACCTCGACAATATCAAAGAGGTCCGGGCCGAAATGGCACCTCACCTGAAGATTCTCGGTGACTATTTCCAGAGCCTCAAGACCAGTGGCAAGGTCTCGGATGCTCAAGAACAAGAGCTGACCACGGGTGTATGGCGCAGCCGCTGGTTCGACGATGCCGATGTCGGCGATGTTGGCCCCCTCAAGCTTAACCGTGACCGCGTCTGGCAGATTGTAAAGCCAGTCGAGGAAGGCTCAGACAAGTCATTCTTCTACAATGCTTTCGAGTACAGCGTTGAAGTCGGCGGCGTAGCCTTGGGCAAGGCCCGCGGTTTTCTTCGCGGCATGTTTGGATTCTCGAAATCAGATAGCGCCGAGACTGGAAGCCGTCTCGGGGTCGACCTCGAGTTTACCTACAACGGCATCAAGCCCTTCGGTTTTACCAACGGTGCATCGGTAGAAGCGGTTGTTGATGACGTAGAGGACGGTGGTTTCTCATCGCTTCAGGTACCAGGACCCATCGGCGTAACCGGCCGTCTACGCAACCTCTATATCGATGCAGATATCCGCATCGCCGAAGGTGTTCAGCTCATCGACTCAGACATCGATGCGCGGGATATCTATATCCAGGAGCGAAGCGATACCGTCGACTGATATCGGCGCATTCAATCCATGAAAAAAAGAGCGCAGGGGCGATCAGCCGCTGCGCTCTTTTCGCGTTTTAAGACCTGTGATGGCCTCACCCGAAGAAGACCTTTTAGTTAAAGACCAGACCACCATCGACCACGAGGTTTTGGCCCGTGACCGCACGACCCCATGGGCTCGCAAAGAAGAGAACCGTATCAGCAAGCTCCGCTGGTGTTGTCACCGAGCGCAGTGGCGTCGCACCGGCGATATAATCGAAGACTGCTTCGGGTGTTCCAGCACTCGCGTCGGTTGTCTTGAGCAGACCGCCAGAGACCATATTGACCGTAACCCCGAGTGGCCCAAGCTCATGGGCCGCAGTGCGGGTCAACGAAAGCAGCGACGCTTTCGAGGCGGTGTAGTCATGATACGGAACCACCGGGTTCTGAAAGAGGTTCGTCCCAATATGAACAATGCGGCCAAAGCCCTGCTTCTCCATCGCTGGCCGGACTGCATGGATTAAGTTCAATGCACCGCCAAGTGCGGTTTCGGCGTGCGCATTGAAGTCGGTCCACTCGATGGTATCGAGCTTCTTACGCGCATCCCCATTGAAGGTGAAGTCGGCCAGAGCGTTGTGGACGACTGTGGTCGGTGCACCTAGGCTCTCAACGACCTCTGCCACCATGCCTTTTACCGCATCGGCATCCCGGATATCGCACTGAAATGCACGCGCTCGGTCCCCGAGCGACGCCGCCAAGGCCTCTGCCGCGTCTTTGCTCTTTCGATAGTTGATAGCGACCCGTGCACCCTCGCGCGCGAATGCTTTAGCAATATCCACACCGAGGCCCCGGCCAGCACCGGTAACAATCACAACCTGTTCATCTAATTTCATGGTCGAATCCTTTAACTCACTTAAGCTTGAACGTTCATTGGGGCCCTTTTTAGCTGAACTTTGAGGTGAGTTCACGTGGATTTGGTGTCTTCACACCTCGAGAAGCCTAGAACTCTTCCAGCAGCAATTTTTCGTCGCTGACTCAAGTATTTAAGTAATTGGACGATTTCTCCCCTAAGGCGGGAACCGAAACGCAATCGCCCAGAAAGTAAGGTCGCATGGAATCAACCGGATCACATTCAAATTACCCGTCTGATTGTCTGAAACGTCTCACCAACGTTTTAACGGATACCGACGACCTTGAAGCGGCTTTAGGCTTCATGCTTGACCTCGCGAGGCGGGTTTCACCGCAGATGTTGGATGCACTGACAACCGACTTACTCAAATACTTCGACCGCTATGGCGTCGAAGCAGTCGTGGAGCGCCAATTCTACAATCTGGGTGGCGGTAAATTTTGGCATCCGGCTTGGCAGAATGTCGACTACTACAGCGACCATTACAAAGCGAACCGTCGATTCATCAGCATCCATCAGGATTTTTCACTCTGTGAGACGTACCCAATCGCCTCCGGGTCGGCTTCGCTGGTCTATACCAGCCACACGATTGAACACCTGCTCGATGCACATGTGGCCCATCTGTTTTCTGAAGCGTTCCGAGTCCTCAAGCCAGGTGGCAAACTGAGGGTGACCTGCCCAAATATCGATCTCTACACCCGCGCTTATCTCAATGGAGACCGATATCTCTTCGGCGATGCACAGCACTCTACGGGTCGAAGCCTAGAAAACCTTTTACTCTACACCTTCGCAAGCCAGCTCTCGGTCATGCACGGAGAGTCCAGTCCAACCGGCATGTGTGATCAAGAGCTTGCCGAGCTCTTTCGGCAAGAGGACATCGAAGGTGCTTATACAAGACTCTCAGGGATGTGCGATTTTGAGAAGCAGCGTTCAGCACCGGGTGACCATATTAACTGGTGGAACCCGAGCAAAGTCCGGCGATTTCTCGAGGCGGCCGGTTTCGATCAGATCATTTCTTCCGGTTATGGCCAGAGCTCTGAGGTTGCGCTCCGCCACACGGCTTGGTTCGACAACTCATTGCCCGATATCTCTCTTTATATCGAAGCGACCAAATCTGCCCATACCGACCACTGACGAGGCCCCGGGTTCGCACCTGGCTCTTGGGACCACCTCTACGTGTTTCATCACGCCATTCCACCTGTCCTGCTTCCGGTAGCTCGGTATTCCTGATAGACCTCAAGCCCCAGCCCAATTGACAGGAGAGGCCCATGTCCACCACGCAGCTAATACTCGCTACATTCTTTCTCGCATGGTCTGGCCTCGCTGTCGCCAGCACACCATCGCCTGTGGGCACCAAGCAGGCCTGGCAGAGCGAGAGCGGTGCCTGGAAAGGTCAGGTGAAGAGCAAAGCGACCGTCGTTGTCATGGATGCGGATGCAGACCCCCGAATTGTGTGGTCGGTCGGTACCGAGGCCAAGCTAGCGTGTACGATTTACTCTGAGCCGGTCGACCCAGCCCAGTTTCTCCTCGACTGGACTGGCGATATCCTTTCGCGCAAATCGGCCCTGACCAAGCAATCGTTCAACAGCGTTTCGGCCGGAGAGCTTCACGGCTTTCCCTATCTGAGCCTCTCAACCGACTATATCGAGGGTAAAGCACGACTCATGAAGACCTACCTCATCGATCTTGCCGCGGGAGCCATCGCCTGCAGCCACGATGAGCCTGGCCATGGCATGCGGATATTGGGTCATCTCGATTATTTCATGAAGCATATCGAGATCCCTTACAATCTCACTTTAAGGAAGACCCATCGGGTTTTTCTGATTGAAATCGATGGGAAGCCGGTTGGCTTCGAACAACAAACGGTCCGACGCGCACCGGAGAGTAAGCTGATGGATACGCGGCGAGCCTCGCTTCTTATCCCTAGAGGTCCGGGCTCGTTTATTCCGGTCGACAAAGAGACTGTGGAGACCCTGGCTTTCAACGGTGTGCTGCTTCAACAACGCATGGTTACGCGCAGCGCCGGACAGACCCAGCGCTTCGAGATTCAGACCAAAGACACCGAGGCCTATACCGGTACGGCGGACCTCAACGGCAACACGATGCCGATCCAATTTAAGGTGCCAAGCCATTCGTTGATGGGTGTCCGTACCGCCTCGTCTGCGCTGGCTCAAAAAATCGCTCAGCAGAGCGAGCGCCGCCCGATCACCCTGTCAGTCTACAACGCTGCGATTAACCAGCGCGGGCCCACAAACCATGTCGCCACACTGACATCAAAGCTGAAGGATGGAGGCTTGATGCTCGAGGAGTCATACGGTCCGCAGTCGCGAAAAACGACACGCACCAAAAAAGGCCATTTACTGACCGCGACATCAGCTCTCGGGCCAGCCACGATGAAAATGTCGCGCATATTCTCCAAGGATTACCCTCGGCCCAAAAAATAAGCCTTAGTC